>JAHYJM010000131.1 GCA_019428945.1 Bacillota bacterium
GGGCATCCGCGCCAGGTCGTCAAGTGAGCGGATGTCGCCCGGTTCCAGGCCTGCATTCTTAAAGATCTTACCGTAAAAGGGTACCAGCTGGTAAACCCTCTCAAGTGTTTGTTTCAGTCTTAGAAATTGAATCTTTTCCAGCTTTTCTCTGTCCATTGCCTCATATTTCGGGTTCCACATCAGCTAGATCCTCCACCCTGATTAGTGTAATTACCTGCAGGCAGTTCTGCTGTCGCCGGTCCATTTCGCCCGTCTTACAACCTGCGTATATTAATAATGAAGAAAGCATTTCTTCATAAAGGGGCCAGGCATAAAAATTCAATAAGATCAGGCTGCTTTCCTGCCCTGTTATGATAAAATAAAAGTCAAACCTGGTCACAACATATGCGAGGTGTTCCCGGTGAGAAAACCCCCCGGCCACTTTAAACCTGTTTATCTTTCGATCACCCCTGCCCTGCGTGCCGAAAAGATTGCTGCGCTGCAGCGCCTCGCCGCCGATTGTGTCTTATGCCCCCGCAGCTGTCGGGTAAATCGCCTGCAGGGCGAAAAGGGACGCTGTGGAGCGGCAGGGCAAACTTTAATCAGCAGCGCCGGCCCTCATTTCGGCGAGGAGAAAGAGCTGGTTGGCAGGGGCGGTTCCGGAACCATCTTTTTCGTAAACTGCAACCTCGAATGTGTCTTCTGCCAGAACTGGACCATCAGCCGCGCCCATGATAGCGGCCGTGCCGTGACAACCGCAGAATTAGCCTCGCTCATGCTTTCCCTGCAGGAAGATCGCTGCAGCAACATAAACCTGGTAACACCTACCCCTTACCTTCATCAGATAGCCTCCGCCATAGATTTGGCCGCCTCTAAGGGTCTTACGCTGCCCGTGGTCTATAACTGCGGCGGTTATGAGTCTGTTCAGTCGCTCCGGCTGCTCGAAGGTTTCATCGACATCTACATGCCCGATGCCAAGTACGGTTCAGATTCTTCCGGCAGATTGTATTCAGGTGTTCCCGACTATTATACCCGCTTGAAGGAGAGTTTAAAAGAGATGCAGCGACAGGTTGGTGATCTTAAAACAGATTCTTCCGGGTTGGCTTACGCAGGTCTGCTTGTCCGTCACCTGGTCATGCCGGAAAATATTGCAGGCAGTTCCGAAATAGCCCGCTTTCTTAGCGAAGAAATATCTCCACGCTGCGCCGTCAATGTTATGGCCCAGTATTACCCGTCCTACCGGGCCGGCGAATATAAACCGCTTACCCGCCGCATCACCAGCGCCGAATTCCTCGCTGCCAGGGATGCCTTTGCCGATAGAAATCTGCGCCTGCTTTAACCTTAATTTATACACACTCGCTCAAAACAGGGGCCGCTTTTAAAGGTAAAGGATTAATATTAACTTTTTCTAATATAATATTGACCCCTTTCCCTGTTCTGGTGTAAAATGATAAAAGAGGGCCGGTTGATTACGGCCCACCGTAATTTCTCACACAATAAGGAGGAAAATTGCCATGGCTGGAGCAGTATTGGAAATAAATGAATCGCAATTTGAGAAAGAGGTATTACAGGCCGAACTGCCTGTTTTGGTAGATTTTTGGGCGCCCTGGTGTGGCCCCTGTAAAATGCTTGGACCGGTTCTTGAAGAAATCGCCACCGCCAACGATGGCCGTCTGAAAGTGGTTAAAGTTAATGTAGATGAAAACCCGGACCTTGCCCAGAAATATGAAGTGATGGGCATCCCGGCTATGTTTTTAATTAAAGGTGGCCAGGTTATTGATAATTACACCGGGGCGATGAGCAAACAGGTTCTTTCCGATAAGCTTGATAAATTTATCTAATAAGCTCAACATCAACCCGATCTATTCAGCAGCGCAGCAGGCGGTCTACAGTTAAAGAAGTTTGTCTATAAGTTTCTCCATATTTAGAGGATACTCACCGTTAAATGGCGAATAACATTAAAAATATTCCGAAAGGATGTGTTTTTTGCCATGGAGCGACAGGAAATTGGCCGGGTTGTTCATTTTTACAGTAAAATTGGTGTTGCAATAATTCAACTCGACAGCGAGTTGAAGGTAGGCGAACGCATTGCTGTGGTCGGATCAACATCAGACCTCGAACAGAATGTAAAGTCGATGCAGGTTGAGCACCAGAATATTGAAGAAGCCAAACCCGGTGATCTTGTCGGTCTCAAGGTAAAAGAGAGGGTCCGTGAGGGCGATACAGTATTCAAGCTAACATAAAATAACTCAAATAGGTGTCAGACACAAAGTTGAGTTGTTGGGGTTTAAGGTGATTGATTGACAGAGTTTAGTAAAGCAACTAATAAAGGGGCCCTGGCCGGAACGGTCAGGGCTGTTCCGATCATGCTCGGTTATCTGCCCATCGGGTTAGCCTTCGGTGTGCTCGCTTCAACAGCCGGCCTCTCTGTATTTAGCGCTACCGCTATGTCCCTGTTTCTCTTTGCCGGTTCAGCCCAGCTCATCTCGGTCGGCATGATCGAAGCCGGTGCTTCAGTTGCTGCCATTACCATGACGGTCTTTCTTGTAAACCTGCGCCACTTACTGATGAGCGCCTACCTCGCGCCCTACCTGGGTAAGCTTAAAACCTGGCAGCAGGTTATTTTCAGCTACGAAATTACCGATGAATCTTTCGCAGTTCATTCAGCCCATTTTCGTAAAGAAGGAGTACCACCGGCAAACCAGCTCTTTGCCCTGAACCATTCTGCCCACCTGGCCTGGATTGTCGGTACCATCCTTGGCGCATGGCTGGGGAACCTGCTCAGTTTCGATATCGCCGCTTACGGTATAGACTATGCCCTGCCCGCTATGTTTATTGCCCTGCTGGTAATGCAGATGGAAAATAAGCGACATCTTATTGTGGCCGTTCTTGCCGCCGCCCTTGGCTTGTTATTCTACCTGCTCGGAATGAGCCAGCTCTACATTATTCTTGCCACAATTATAGCCGCTGCCTTCGGGACAGTTCTTCAGCAGATCGAAGAATCTAAGAGAAACGCGATTTCCTCTGCCGACCATGATCCGGAAACTGGAAGCGATCCAAAAAGCAATTCTCATTCCGGTGAAGCCGAAGTCGGGCAGCAAGCAGAGGGAGGAGGGGGAAATCATGCCTGAAATAGCCCTCCTGATCTTTTTTACATCCCTTGTCACTTTTATCCCGCGTGTTCTGCCCATCCTCTTTTTATCGCGGCGCAGCCTGCCCCGCCCGGTAGTGCTCTGGCTCTCCTATGTACCCGTAGCCGTCCTTGCCGCCCTGTTGGCCCCGGCCTTGTTTACTCCCAACGGCGCTGTTAACCTTAGTTTTGTCGAAAACCCGGTTTTCTGGATCTCTATCCCTGTTTTTATCATCGCATTCTACACCCGCAATCTTTTCGCCACTGTCCTCTCCGGCATGGTCTTAATCGCCCTGCTCAGGCTATTCATTTCCTAACCAGTGGGACAACGGGGACAGGTCCATTTGTCCCACAACTTTCGCGTTCAATGAGCAACTCAGTCAGCACTGTTGAATTAAATCTATTCCAAAAGAGCCTTCAATCGGCTCAAATTTCTATAATTGGGCAGACTTGCCAGTTTCTTTTAATTGACCGATAATTCGTTATTATGTTATACTTTAAGAAATAATCCTGTCTTAATTCCATGGATTATTTGGCCTGATGGTTTAATAAACCAGATTTCTTAAAAAGATAAGGAGGAACTCGTATGGCTAAAATTGCACGTGTCGACATGACCAACAAAAAGGTGACGGTTGAGCCGTTGCCGGAGAAGTACAAGGGTAAAGGAGGCCGCTGGTTAACATCACAGATGATCAGTGATGAAGTCCCTGCCGGGTGTCATCCACTGGGGCTAAATAACAAGCTTGTTTTTGCGCCAGGAATCGTTACCGGAACCCGCGCCCCTAACTCGGGCCGTATATCGGTTGGTGGTAAATCGCCCCTTACCGGCGGGATCAAAGAAGCCAATGCCGGTTCACCTTTCCCCCAGGCCTTGGCCCGGATGGGTTATGCAGCCCTGGTTGTTGAGGGACTGGTTGAAGACGGTAAACAGTGGCTTGTGAAGCTCGATGTAAATGGAGGAGAAGTCATCCCCGCAGATGATTTTAAAGGAAAAGGCGCCTATGAAACCGGTACGATGCTGTGGAAAAAATTTGGTGAGAAAACGCCATTTGTTGTAAACGGCCCGGCTGGCGAAGCAAAAATGGCCATGGCTGGCCTTGCCTTTAACGACCCCGAAGGCCGTGCGTCTCGTTATGCCGGACGCGGTGGTTTGGGCGCAGTTATGGGCAGTAAAGGTATAAAAGCGATTGTCCTTGACGATACAGACGCTCCCGGTGTCAAGCCTGTCGACGAAGAAATGCTGCGGGCAGGCCAAAAGAAGTTGGCGGAGGCGATTCTTGAGCATGATTTAACAAAAAGAGGCGGCTCTCTGAGCAGCTACGGAACC
>JAHYJM010000132.1 GCA_019428945.1 Bacillota bacterium
CAAAGCTACAAACCGAGGGCCTAAAAAAGTGAATTCGTAAGGCAAATGCCCGACGTTAATCATTCCCCAGGCTGTGATCATAGATACAGCAGTTCCAGTGCTGACACTGTCGCGGAAAATTGCGTCATAGAGTGGAAAGAATGCATACGGCCCGCCCTGAACGAGAGCGCCGACTACTGGCCCTATTATAAGCCCTTTCCAGCCCGATTTTTCTCCCAACCATGCCTGTAAAAGCTCTTTTGGTATCAACAAGTCGATAAAGCCTACTATTATAAAAGCGCAAATTAAAAGCGGCAAAACATTTAAAAACATTCTACTTGCTTCCTGGAAACCTTCTGCAATTTTACCCTGCCTCAAGGCAATAAATAATAAAACTATTGCCATAATCAATAAGGCTAACAGCGCATTAGTCAATTTTATCACCACACTTCTGTGTCCTTTTCAGTTGTAACCTTTTGATGTCGTCTCTGATCTTATCGGCAAAGCCTGGCAAAAAAATATCTACGGCAGTTCCTGCCAGGATAGGGATAGGAAAGGTGATTAAGAATCGAATAACTGTTAGCTCCACTCCGACAAATGCAATTTCTACCGGTAACCGGGCAAAATTCCAGAGAGTTTTTGCCGCCACAAAACTAATCATTGTACCAACATTTGCTCCGGATACAGTTAACGCAGCCATTAAAGGATAGAAAAAAAATGGGCCGCCGGGAACCATCGCACCCAGCAATGAGCCCAGGAAAGGACCTTTCCAACCAGCTTCTTTTCCCAACCATCTGGACACTAATTTCTGAGGAACCAGTATCGAAACAAAACCGGCAACTATAAAAGCAATAATCAGAATAAGAAAAACCCCGATAAATTTTTCACCGGCTATAATAAAGCCTCTGCTCACCAGCAAGAAGCCGCCCTGAATAAAAGCAATAATGATTAATATTAAAGCTGCTGTTGCCATACCCATTGTTGTCTTATTCATTATTGGGCTCTCCTCTGTTTAGAGATGATCTCCATTGTGCTGCAATATAGGTTTCATTACATATAGTCAAGTTCATTCTACATCTGATTAATTTTCATTTCCAGTAAATGATATATATTATTGATTTTATTAATGGATTTGCCCGGAATTACAGCTTAAATTGTTAAAAAAAGGCTTTTGAATTGCTAACCCTCAGCAATCTTTGTATGAATACTTATTTACAGGATTTTGTTTAATAGTGACTAGAGCCTAAAAAGAATCTGAATTGAACCAATACAGTGGCTGTTTGTCTCTATTACAGAATCAGTTAAAGTAGCGTTGAACATATTTTAGGGGGGAAGATAATGATCAGAAAAACTGTATTTTACATAATGTTGATTGTTGCGATGCTATATGTTTTAGCATGTGGCGGACCAGACAAACCTGAAGAGATAACCTTGCCGGATGAGCTGCCGGCCGAAGTTCAAGAATGGATAGATGCAGCTATTGATAATTTCGGCGGTCAGACCTTCATACATGAAGATATTCTATACCTGCTTGTTACTTACGGCGAGAAACCAACCGGTGGCTATGAAGTTGAAATTACCGATATCACTGAAGAAGAGGGGAAACTGATTGTAACTGCTTACTTTTCCGAACCCGGTGAAGATGATATGGTAAGTCAAGCCCTCACCTACCCTTATGATCTGGCTATGCTTGACAACCCTGATCTTCCTGCCGAATTTGTTGCTGAAGGGGCTGAAACTGAAATACCTGTAATTGAATAAATTGAGTGCAGGAAAGTTCTTGCTTGCCTGGAAAGTGCGGATACCTTTGATAATCCTGGTTATTAAAAATGATGAACCAGGTGTCATTCCGCCTACCAGCAGGGGTTCGCTGGAAAAAATCGTTGAAATGGTTCCTGAAATATTATCAAAAGTTGAAAGTCACAAATCGGAGGCAGGTTCCGGTTCCTACAACTAAGAATAGGAAGTTTTTCAGGATCTTCAGTCAGGGGGTAACTGCAAAAATATTGGCAGCTACCCCCTAATTTTTTTGCTCAGTCCGGTAAATTATCTTTTGTCCAGGCTTACTTGTATGGCATGTATAATTTCTAACGTTATTGCTCTAACCATCGATATTTCAAAATATGTTATGGAACGGCATTCTTTATCTGTTATGCTTAGAAAATATAAATTTGATGTCATGGCTTGAGAAAATTGCAACTATAGTTTATGATTGTAGTATGATTTAGATTTTATCTCTCCCCAATTTGCATCAGATTCTATCAAATAATTACTGATGCACGGTGTTTTAACGGTATGGTTGTTTAATGAGCAGCCATGTTGCATGCCCTTATCATATATTATCTGCCGGGGAACACCAAAAGGGAGTGATGATAATGGAAAGTATTATCTTGATTGAACCGCAATCAAAAGAAGACCATGTCTACAAGCATGTCCGTATGCCCCGCCTTGGCCTGCCTATACTGGGCACTCAGCTACAGGAAGCCGGTTACAATGTAAAGATGTACATGGGTACCGGTGATTCGTTGCCCTGGCCACAAATTATGCAGGCCGGCCTTGTTGGTATCTCCACTACAACTGCCACCTGTCGTGAAGCATATCAGATTGCCGGCATGTTAAGATCTAATAATATTCCTGTTGTAATCGGGGGTATGCATGCCACCTTTGTGCCTGAAGAAGCGCTTCAGTATGCCGATTTCATTATCAGGGGAGAGGCTGAATACAGTTTTCTGCCTCTGGTTCGCGCGATTGAAGCAGGTGAAACCCCTGAAGATATTCCCGGCGTATCATACTGGAACGATAACTGCCAGGTTCATAACGATCCAACTAAAACGCCTGTCGATATGGACACCCTGCCTATACCCGATCTTTCATTGCTCGTCAATTCTTCATCGATGCTCAGCACGCCGGTGATGACTTCACGGGGTTGTCCCTATAACTGCACTTTCTGTTGTGTAACTGAGGTGTTCGGGCGTCGATACCGTCATCGATCTACTGAAAGTATTCTTGAAGAGTTAACACGCTACCGCGGTAAAAATATCTTTTTCTGTGATGATAACTTTGCCGCCAAACCCGAGCTTACCAAAGAACTGCTAAGGGGAATGATAAAAAATAATATCAATCTGAAGCGCTGGGGAGCCCAGGTGCGTGTAGATGCCGCCCGTGATGATGAACTGTTATCTCTGATGAAACAATCAGGCTGTGGAATAGTATACATAGGTTTTGAGTCAATCAATCCCGCCACACTTGAAGGCTATCACAAGCAGCAGACAGTTGAAGATATTGAAGAGGCAATCCGCCGGTTTCACGATTACGGCATCAGGATCCACGGCATGTTCGTTTTCGGTGCCGATACAGACACAGTTGATACCATCAGGGATACTGCCAAATTTGCCCTGCGCTCACGTATAGACAGTATCCAGTTTATGACCCTTACCCCTTTTCCGAATACTCCTTTTTACGATAAGCTCGAAGCAGAGGGTAGAATCCTTACCCGCGACTGGTCTTTATATGACGGCCATCACACCGTATTCCAACCGGCGTTGTTATCGCCTGAAGAGCTCCAGTTTGAAACAATAAAAGCAATGAAGAGTTTCTACTCGCTGAAAAATATTCTGCAAAACCTTGCTCTGACCGGTATTGGCTCAGTCATTCACCGGGCTATCGGATGGGGTCTGACTCGCCATTTTGAGCGCCGAAACCGCTGGTATGAGAATCTTTTACGGCATAATCACCCGGGAGATTCACGCCCTGTAGCTCTGCTTTACAGACTATTAAGGACAACCGGGAAAAATGAACCTGAAATGGCTGCTGCCCAGCTAAAGGTATCTATAACCGAAGAAAAAGGGATAGCCTACCTGAAACTGAGAGGGTTAGCAGACAAGCTGCATGTCAGAGAATTACAGAAAACTCTTAAAGGACTATCAACAGAGCAATACAGCCAGATGGTTGTAAATATTGAAGGGCTGCGCTTTGCTTCAGATAAAGCAGCAGCAGTCTTCAGCAAATATCTCAATAAGCTCGGGTCCAGAGTGCGCCGGCTGCAGGTTGTGACGGCTGCCGAAAAGCAAGCTCGCTGTCTCGTGGGAATAGGGAATAAAAAACGGTTGCGTTTGCAACGGTTTGAATTGTTGATTAACAGATCATAGCTAACTGGTTCTTGCTGACATATTGAAACACTCACTGTTTACTTCTTTAACATCTAAGGGGGTCGGTCAAACCAAACCAACCCCTGAAGTGATCTTGCCTATCCTTTATATCACTTTTTGATATAATGCCAGATATTTCGACTCTTTTTTTGATACAATACAGTTAAAAATAACACAAGGGTCGAGTAGGCTATGCCCTCACGAGCATAGCCCCTCACAGAACCGTGCATGCGCTATTTACGCACACGGCTCTTCATAACAGCATTCACTTCAAGCAGCCAAGCAGTTCCGGTTTTATGTCATAA
>JAHYJM010000015.1 GCA_019428945.1 Bacillota bacterium
TTCTAAAGCTAAATCATGTTTATCATGGTGGGTCAATTAGATCACTCCTTACAACTATTTTAACTCATTAACTATTCGCCAAAAAAATACTTTCTCCTGTTTATATGAACTGACAATTTGAAGATTGAATCTTTAAATTATTCTATCCCTGCAAGGCTGCCTTTGCAGCTGAAAGACGGGCGATTGGCAGGCGGTACGGAGAGCAGCTTACATAGTCAAGCCCGATTGAATTGAAGAATTCAATTGAAGCCGGGTTACCGCCATGTTCCCCGCAGATACCCAGCTTCAGGTTCGCCCTGGTTGAACGACCTCTTTTAATAGCAATTTCTACCAATTTGCCCACACCTTCCCGATCTACTTCGGCAAATGGATTAATCAGTATTATTTTATTCTGCAGGTAATAAGGCAAAAATTTGCTTTCCGAATCATCACGGCTGTAACCCAGTGTAGTCTGAGTTAGATCGTTTGTGCCAAATGAGAAGAAAGAGGCTACTTCGGCCAGTTGATCTGCAACCAGGCATGCTCTCGGCAGTTCGATCATTGTCCCAACCATGTATGTAAGCTTCTTCCCTTTCCCGGCAAACATGTCTTCTGCTGTTATTTCAACCAGCTTTTTCATTCTGGCCATCTCTTCCCGATGACCTACAAGGGGGATCATAATTTCCGGTTGAAGCTTTTCTTCAGGCATTCCTTCGTCAAGAAGCTTAAACAGGGCCAGGAAAATTGCCCTGACCTGCATTTTGTATATTTCAGGATATACCAAACCAAGACGACAGCCCCGGTGGCCAAGCATGGGATTGTATTCGGAAAGTAAACGAACTTTATGCAGGAGTTTCTCTTTTTCATGCAGCAGAGAGGAATCGCTTCCTTCCCTTCTCAGCTTATCAACTTCAAGTAGTAACTCTTCCCGATCGGGAAGAAATTCGTGGAGCGGAGGATCCAGAAGACGGACTGTTACCGGATAACCGGCCATCTCTTTAAATATACCTTCAAAGTCGCTCTGCTGCATTGGCTGCAGTTCACATAATGCCGCCTCCCGCTCTTTAAGATCTGATGCCAGGATCATTTTCTGAACCACGGGAATTCGGTCAGCAGCCATAAACATGTGCTCTGTCCGGCATAACCCTATTCCCTGTGCTCCAAGTTCAACGGCCAGGCGGGCATCTTCGGGAGTGTCGGCATTGGCTCGCACTTTCAAACGGCGCACTTCATCAGCCCAACTTAACAACTTCCTGAATTCGTCCGTAAATTCAGGTTCAATCATCGGCACTACACCCAGGAAAACACGACCGGTAGTTCCGTCAATAGAAATTACAGTCCCTTCTTTATAATCCTTACCTTTTATTGTGAAAAGTCCTTTGACAAAGTCTATCTGCAGATCTTCGCAACCTGATACACAGGGTTTACCCATTCCGCGTGCGACAACAGCAGCATGACTGGTCATACCTCCCCTGCTGGTCAGGATTCCCTGGGCAGCAATAATCCCGTGAATATCATCGGGAGTGGTTTCAGGACGCACCAATAATACTTTTTCATCGTTCTGCGCCATCTCCTGGGCTTTGTCTGCATCGAAAACCACCTTTCCACTGGCAGCTCCAGGCGAAGCAGGCAGGCCACGGGCAATATAACGATCATTACACTCGGGATCAATGCGCCTGTGTAAAAGCTGTTCAAGCTGGTCGGGTTCTATTCGTTGCAACACTTCTTTCCTGCTGATCAAACCTTCTCCGACCATGTCTACAGCTATACGCACTGCAGCCGGGGCGGTACGTTTTCCGGTACGAGTCTGCAGCATATAAAGCTTACCTTTTTCAATCGTAAACTCAATATCCTGCATTTCACGATAATGTTCTTCAAGTTTATTACAGATTTGCAGAAACTGATCATATATTTCAGGCATATCACCTTTTAGTTCAGAGAGAGGATGCGGATTTCGGATTCCGGCTACTACATCTTCACCCTGGGCATTAAGCAGGTATTCACCATAGAGTTTGGCTTCTCCGGTTGAGGGGTTTCGGGTGAAAGCTACTCCGGTACCGCTGTCTTCACCAAGATTGCCAAAAACCATGGTTTGAATATTAACCGCAGTTCCAAGTGTATCGGGAATACGGTTTGCTTTACGATATACAACTGCCCGGTTTGTGTTCCATGAATTAAACACTGCCTCAACAGCAAGAAAAAGCTGTTCTTGGGGATCCTCCGGAAATTCTCCGTCCGTTTCCCGGCGGACCAGATCGAGAAACTGAGCGGTGATTTTTTCAAGATCGGCTTCATTGAGTTCTGAATCAGTGCGCACATTTTTACGCTGCCTGGCTTCTGTCAGGATATTCTCAAATAGATGATGGCCCACTTGTAAAACCACGTTGGCGAACATCTGGATAAAGCGACGGTAGCAGTCGAGGGCAAAACGGCGATTCCCAGCCTCATCAGCCAGATAATTTACAGTCGTCTGGTTAAGACCAAGATTTAAAACAGTATCCATCATTCCGGGCATAGAAACTACTGCGCCTGAACGTACCGAGATAAGAAGAGGTCGTTCACCACCAAAGCTGCGACCCACTTCAAGTTCCAATTGCTGCAGGTTTTCCAGTATTTCAGATTTAAGTTCCGGCCAGAGTCCCTCGTTTCTGCCAAGATATTGATTACACGCCTCGGTAGTAATGATGAAACCCGGTGGAACAGGTAAACCGATCCGAGCCATTTCAGCCAGGTTAGCTCCCTTGCCACCCAAGAGACTTTTCATTGATTTATCGCCTTGGGCAAATGGATATACATATTGTCCGGCTTTCAACTTTTTTGTCCCCCTTTGATTGCCTGTATAATGCGATTGGCAACTTCTTCAACCGCCTTGTTGGACACATCAAATACGGTACAGCCGAGCTTTTTCATCACCCGGCGGGCATAAGTAAGTTCTTCATCTATACGTTCAACATTAACATAATCAGCATCATCACCCAGACCAAGGGCTTTCAGGCGTTCCTGCCTGATTTCACGAAGCTGGTGTGGGTTTATAACAAGCCCTATAATTTTTTCAGGTGGAATCCAGAAAACTTCTTCCGGCAGCTGAACTTCGGGAACAAGGGGCAGATTGGCAACCATAACTCCCTGGTGAGCAAGGTACATACTTAGCGGTGTTTTGGATGTGCGTGATATCCCTATCAATACAACCTCGGCTGTTAACAATCCGCGGGGATCTTTGCCATCATCATGTTTAACTGCAAATTCGACGGCTGCTACCCTGCGGAAATACTGCTCATCGAGCCGGCGTACCCGTCCAGGTTCCATGTAAGGCGCTTTACATGTTGTCTGGCTAAATGCGTCCATCAGTGAGCCAAGGATATCCGCTGTGAAAACGGTATGTATAGCCGCTTCTTCCTCAATAGTTTTGCGCAGTTCAGGTACTACCAGTGTATATGCAATAATAGCATTGCATTCGGTCGCTTCTTTAAAAACATCCTTTATCTGCTTCTTGTTTTCAACAAAAGGAATTCTTCTTAACTCAACAGTGCCTGAATCAAACTGGGAAGCAACAGCCTTAACTACGAATTCAGCAGTATCGCCAATTGAATCGGAAACTATATAGACAATCGGTTTTTCCGGAATATCTGCCATTAGTGAACTCTCCTCCAGCAGTTGATCAACCTGTTTTAAAAAAGTCTGCCGAACAATATATACTCTATCCGGCAGACATCTTCCTGCTTTTTCATATTTTGTTTTACGGTGACTGCAGTTTAGAAAAATCAGCCACACGATTGAAGGTGGCCTTTAAAGCTGCAAGCATGTTAAGTCTGTTATTACGCAGCTTTTCATCATCAACCATGACCATGACATTATCGAAAAAGTGATCAATAGGCTGTTTCAGTACCTGTAATTTTTCCAGTCTCTGCGCTGGTTCGGTTAAACTTTTCAGGGAGTTCTCAACCGCCTGAAGGGTTCTGTAGAGTTCTTTTTCTGAAATATCCTCAAAGAGGTTTTTGTCAACATAGGTTCCGGGAGCACTATGAGCAAGGTTAGCGACCCGGTTGTAAGCTGTTGTCACTTCATCGAGCAGGGGGCCTTTAAGGTAATCTTCAAGAGCTGAAGCCCTATTGCACACCTCTGCGACCGACTCAAAAGGCACAGTCAGTACGGCTTCGATAACATCATGTTCCACACCTTTTTCCTGAAGCAAAAAGCGCAAACGCTGAATCAGAAAATCACGCAGAGTTAATTTAAGCTGCTCCTGTTTATTAGAGTCGATCGTCAGGGTAGTTTCTAAGACTTCCAGTGAATCAGAAATGCAGTCGTCAAACGAAAGACTTAGCTCCAGCCCATGCATTATCGATACCGCCCCCTGTGCCTGACGGCGGAGAGCGTATGGATCCTGCGAACCGGTCGGCTGAATTCCGACAGCGAAACAGCCGGCAAGAGTATCAAACCTGTCTGCAAGAGATACCAAAGCGCCTTCGATAACTTCCGGTAATTTATCACCGGTAAACCGGGGCAGATAATGCTCGTAGATACCTCTGGCTACCTCTTCAGTCTCTCCACTTAACCTGGCGTATTCACACCCCATTACACCCTGCAGTTCAGGGAATTCTTTTACCATATTGGTAACCAGGTCGGCTTTGCAGAGATGGGCGACTCTTTTTGCCTCCTCAATCTGTCCGGCATCAAGCTCAAGTTTTTCAGCAAGACGGGCAGTCAATTCAACCAGGCGGGCCCGTTTCTTATCTACGCTTCCAAGCGATTCAAGAAAAATTACACTTTTAAGTTTTTCAACATAACTCTCCAGCGGTTCTTTTCGATCTTCATTGTAAAAGAATCTTCCATCAGCCAGCCTCGCCTGCAGCACTTTCGCATAACCCCGACGAATATTATGGTTAAATTTGTTATTACTAATACCCACGAAGAAAGGCAACAGCTTTCCACCCTCCTTTTCAACAATGGGAAAATAGCGCTGGTGATTCTGCATCGATGTAATCGGTACTTCCTGAGGCAAATCAAGGTAAGCGGAATCAAACGATCCATCTACAGCCACAGGGTATTCAACCAGGTAAGTAACTTCTTCAAGCAGATCGGGATCGATCAACGCTTCTCCCCCGATCTCTTCCGCTTTTTGGTGTAGTTGTTCACGAATTAGATCTTTGCGAAGATTATGATCAACCACTATATAATTATCTTTCAGACAGCGGAAATAGTGATCGATATTGTCAATTTCAAAGGGCCCGGGAGCAAGGAACCTATGTCCGTAGGTTAACTGTCCCGCATTGATACCGGCATAACTGAATTGAATCGGTTTGTTGTTATACAGGGCAAGCAGCCACCGGATTGGTCTGGCGAAACGCACTTCTTTACTCTGCCAGTACATCGGCCGGGGGAAAGTTAACTTCTGAATTAGTTTTGGCAGCAGTTCAGGAAGAATTACTTCGGTGGTTCTTCCCGGGGTTTCTTTATCGATAACTATATAAAGGGCATCTTTGATCATTTCCTCTTTTAAATGATCCCGGGTTATATTGTGGCTCTGCATAAAACCTTCCAGCGCCCTGGTTGGATTACCATCTTCGTCAAAAGCGCGGTTAACCGGTGGTCCTTTGACCTGCTCAACCAGGTCAGACTGCTCCTGTTCAAGATTACCAACTTTTATTACAAGACGACGCGGAGTAGCCCAGGTTTCAATCTGACTATAACCGAGGCGGCTATCCTTAAGCAATGCGGCTGCACCTTTTTCAAGCTGCTCCATCGCTCCCGGGATAAACCGGGAGGGAATCTCCTCGCACCCTATTTCGAATAAGAGATCATGGGTTGCCGTCATTATCGAGCACCTCCTGCCAGCAGTGGATATCCGGCTGCTTCCCGCTGTTTTAAGTAGTTCTCGGCACAAAGTCTTGCCAGAGTTCGAACCCGGCCGATATAAGCCGCCCGTTCGGTAACGCTGATCGCACCCCTGGCCTCAAGGTTATTAAAGGTATGAGAACACTTCAGGATATAATCATAAGCCGGGTAGACCAGGTTTAGCTCAAGCAATCGTTTTGCTTCAGCTTCATAGCTGTTAAATAGTTGAAATAGAAGGTCGCGGTCTGCATAATCAAAACTGTAGCTGGACTGTTCCCATTCAACCCTCTTGAAAACTTCACCATAGGTAATATTGCCTGTCCAGATTAAGTCAAATACATTATCACAATCCTGCAGGTACATGGCTATTCTCTCGAGACCATAAGTAAGTTCTACCGGTACCTGCTCTACATCAAAACCTCCGACCTGCTGAAAGTATGTAAACTGGGTTATCTCCATCCCATCGAGCCAGATTTCCCAGCCAAGGCCCCAGGCTCCCAAAGTAGGGGCTTCCCAGTTATCCTCAACAAAACGAATATCATGTTCGAGAGGGTTCAATCCCAGGTAAGCAAGGCTGTCCAGGTATTGCTGCTGGATGTCGGGAGGAGTTGGCTTTATAATAACCTGGTACTGCGTATGCTGGTAAAGCCGGTTCGGGTTCTCTCCATAACGCCCGTCTGCCGGGCGGCGTGAAGGCTCAACATAGGCAACCGACCATGGCTCAGGCCCGAGCGATTTTAAAAAAGTTGCAGGGTTCATTGTACCTGCCCCTTTTTCCACGTCGTAAGGCTGCCAGATAAGGCATCCTCTTGAAGCCCAGTATTCCTGGAGCTTAATCATAATCATCTGTAGTTCCAATAATAATACCCCCTTTATAGAAAAACCCATCCCTGGCTGATATAGCCATAGGGACGGGGCTTGTTCCCGCGGTTCCACCCTACTTGATCCTGCCGGGAGCAGGACCCGCTTAGTTTTTTCAGCTCAGGAGCGCCATTCACTGAACCCCCATCCGGGCTTACACTATCCCCGGCTCGCTGGGCTGACAGGTCAATTCAGCTACTTCTTTCCATCATTGCTTACAGGCTATATAATTATTAGAATACTAACAATTCAGAGCCTTATTGTCAAGTATTCACAGCTGTTGGTAAAGCTGAAACATAATTAATGCTTATTAAAAAGCGCTGAAATAGATCAGGGCTTTGAACTAAATAATCGGGTTAGTTTTATCTGTGAAGAAAAGCCAGGCCTGAAATAAAATTCACGGCCCGGTTAATAAAATTTCTTTTAAAATAGCTTGCTGAGATTTTCAACACACTGTTTTAATGTCTTATCTCGTTTCTTCTCCGACCAGACTACAATCTCAGTTCCGACGACATTTGCTCCCTTTGCCTCACAGGCTTTTTTCATGTGAGCTATCGCACCGGTTCCTCCGGCCTGTAGCAGTGGAAGCTGCTTTGTAACAAAGATTCCCACTTTCTTTCCGGTTAGAACCGGCAGCTTTTCCATGTAAGCTTTCATGACAGGATTTAATGAAAAAGCCTGTACAGGCGAACCAAAAATAACCGAATCATAACTACCATGATCTGGAACTATTTTCAATTCGAACTTTCCAGGTTGGGCTGGACTGTTACCGGAAATAACGATTTCATCTATTACGGCACTATGCCCGGAAGAAGACAGTTTTGCCTTAAGTTTTTCGGCAACGCTCCTGGTGTTGCCTGTCTGAGAGTAAATAATCAAACCGATATTCATTTGCCATTCCTCCTTGAAAACGAGAATTTAATCAGCTCCCCGGGGCAGCTGTCGACGCATGAACCGCAAAGAATACATTCACTGTAATTTTCCAGACCTGATCTTACAAGGGAATTGACGTCAAGACTCATCGGGCATACTTTATTGCAGCGTTTACAATCATTACACAGATCAGGAGACGTTTTCAACCTAAGTGAAGGCCATAGTTTTAGCTTTTTTAATTTCAAGCCGATGATCATGAAAGGAGCCATCCAGCAGACATAATGGCAGAAAGCCCTTTTACCTGCTGTTAGAGCCAAAACCAGAATTAAACCTGTAACAGAGTAGTAAACAAAATAATCACCAGGTTGTGATACGGAAATTCCACCGGGTATATGGTAAAAAGGATCAATATCAATAACTACTCCGACTCTTATAAACAGGGCTACTATTAGTATTAGCCAGGGAAGCCAGATTGCATATTTAATCATGTCGGCTTTCCCGCCCTTTGCCGGTTTCTGGTTAATGATGAAACAAGCTTCCTGCATACCTGCCGCAGGACAGAGCCATCCACAGAACAAACGTCCGAAAAAAAGAGATCCAATGAAAAGCAGTGCAAAAAAGAGTAGGCTTCCTGCAACTATACCTTCAGCAGCACCCATAACGATCAAAACAGGTGAGAGGTAATATATAGTCAGTGGAAAAAAAAGAAAAGATATAAAGATTATCGCTCTTCTCACCCGCTGTCTTTTCATACCTGAATCATTCCTTTGCAGCAATAAAAATCTAAAGCAATCTCACGCCTTAATAAAACAGAATGCATTAAATCTTGCAGGTAAACCTTCCATTCCTTCAGGATAATATTCCGGATAAAATTATAAGGAGGCCGCTATGGCCTCCTTAATTTTTTTAGGAGAATTCTTTCTCCGCTTCAGCTACTATATCCCGAAGTGTTTTTGCAACACTTTCAGACAGTGGTTCGGGTTTATGAGCAACCAGAACTTCCCTGGCGAATTCATTGCAGCGGGTATGCATATCTTTGCCACCGCTATCTTTCCAGACACCACGGGTATTGCGATCAATTAATTGACTCTGAGACTGATTCTTCTTAAAGTGATCGAAGGTATGCTGGTGGGTAACAAATTCACCGCCTATTCCAACCTCCCTGATCACATCGACCGCCATTGATTGATCATTAACCGGTACTCCATCAAGCATACGCCTGATCATACGCACAAACTCATTATCGGCTACCAGCAGGCCAAAATCCATGGTCATTCCCAGCTCTACCATCCCAAGACCGTATATCATGTTGGCACCTGCCAACGCTGCGGTCATGAGGGTAAGAGTCCGTTCCTGGCCGGCCTGTAGATCGCCCAGCTTGCTGTCTGTCTATGAGCCGGCCAGGAAGCTTGGGATCCTGTAACTTCTGGCCATAGATGCAACACATGCGCCGAGCATAGCCATTTCCGGACAACCTACTGTAGCAGTTCCACGGCGCATTTCCATCATTGTTGTCGAGCTTCCGTATATATTGGGTGTTCCTCGCTTTGTCAGCTGGCTCAGGCAGATGCCGGCCAGAACCTCGGCGTTGTGGGTAACCAGGGTACCGGCCAGGGTTACCGGGCTGGTTCCACCGGCCAAAGCCATTGAGAGCACATTAACCGGAATTTCGTGTCTGGCATAGGCGATAATAGTTTCGCAGGTTTCCCGGGCCAGGGACAAGGGGCTCTGCGGGCAAACATCAGCCGAAATAATCGGCCTCCTGCGCAGATTTTCCTTGCCGCCTGCCACCGCTGATGCCATTTCAATAATCAGTTCGGCAAGTCGAAAGTTAAAAGGTGCTGTACTGCAATGTTTAGTGGTGTTTGAAATCATTGCTTCATAATTGTGAAGCGGAAAGATCGCCTGATTAACATCCCTGGGCACTACAGGGCAGTCAAGAATATCATATTGATCGAGGTAGTCAACCAGTTTTGATACATTCTCAGTGTCTTTCCTGGTTGATTCACGTATTGACCCGTCTTCAAGGTCTGCAACCTGTACACCACAACTGAAATTACAAAAACCAACACGCTTACCGCCCATAACAAAATCATGTTTCGGATCACGCGCCCCCAGCACAAAACTGGGTGGAGCAGAACGGATACAGTCTTCAACCACATGAGCCGGAAAGAAGACAGTACTGCTCGATTTATCAACGGTGCATCCGCCACCGTGATATATTTCCAGAGCATCATCGCTGTATACTTTAATGCCGGTAAATTTTAAGACTTCGAGAGTAGCATCGTGGATGCGATCGATGGCCTCATCAGACATACAGCTAATGCCAAAGCCTTCGAACATGCTTTCACCCGCTGCTTTACTGCGTCGCAAAATAAAAACCTCCTTTACCTTTTATTCAAGGGCTCAATTCTTCTTAAATACCGGAGCAATAATACCATATTCACCTGCTGCCGGTCAATTAGATCAATAGAGCCGCTAACCTCTATAATGAAAATAACCTCCCTTCTAGAATTTTTCCGGGAGGCCCACTTTTTGTTAAACTGGCATGCTGTTATTTAATTGAACAATATTTTACAAACTGAAATATTTCAGAGCTTCATAAACCAGGAAGGCAGGCCAGACCAGGGCTTTAAGGAAGCCGATCACCCCAACCCAAAATGTTGTTGCCTGACTGATAAAATAGATAGCAGCGCCAATAAATCCGAGTCCGTAGACCGCGCTGCTGCTGTGAACTTCTTTGGTCATTTTAGCACCTCCTCTCACCTGATTTTACAGTCCTGCCAAGGTTATTCCGGTAAAAGGCGACGTGTTTTCAGCTCACCCAATTCAAGGTGGTATGCAAAAAATGATGCTGTCAAACCGGCCAGCTCTTTTTTCTGCTCCGGTCCGGCCCTAAGTTTAGATACCTGCTCCAGGGGGGTTTCAATCAGATGCCTGGCCAGGGCAAGGGCTCCTGCTGTGATTTTCACTGAATCTGCACCACTGCAGCCGGAACAGACCAGGCCGCCCTGCCTGGGACTGAAAGATGGTGATTTGTCACATCCACAAACTGTACAGCATTGAAGCTGCGGACTATAACCGCCGCAATTGGCCATCTTTAATTCAAAAGCACGGCAAAGCAGGGCGCGATCTATATTGCCACCAAAAAGTTTCCATCCGTCAAGCAGCAGCTGGAACAACTCAGGACAGGACTCTTCACCGCTATTAAAACGATCTGTCAGTTCAGCAAGATATAGGCCATAAGGGTAGAGATCGGGGTCATCACGAAACCAGTTAAAGCGTTCGATTGAATCGAAACCGGTAATGATTGGCCAGGTGCGCCCCCGGTGAAAGGTGAAGCGGCCGTGGGTAAAAATATCTACACCGGCAGCCAGTTTGCTTTTGGTTTTACGGGCGCCACGGGCTACTGCTTCGAATTTGCCTTCTTCCCTGGTAAGCAGAGTAACTATACGGTCGGCTTCACCAAGTATTCTGGTTCGGATGATCAAACCTTCAGCTGTAAAAATGCGTTCACCCAAAATTTACCCCTTGCCCCGGCCTTCTCCCCCAAAGTGAGAAAGAGGATGTTAATTGTTCACTTCGCAAAGATCTGTCTAGCGCAGGTGGTACCCTAAACGGCGCAGATCTTCTTCACGGTTACGCCAATCTTTTTTCACTTTAACTCTTATATCGAGAAAAATATGCTGGCCAAAGAGAGCTTCGAGTTCCCTGCGTGCTTTTGTTCCCGCATCTTTCAGGAGCAGTCCACCTTTGCCGACAATAATGCCAACCTGTGATTTTCGTTCAACATAAATTTCGGCACGGATATCCAGAATATCGCCGTTTTCCCGCGGTTTCATCTCCTCGATAACCACTGCAATTGAAAAGGGAATTTCCTGTCGGGTAAGCATAATCACCTTTTCCCGAATAATTTCTGAAGCTACAAAGCGCTCAGGCTGGTCAGTGATCATGTCAGGAGGATAAAATTGCGGCCCTTCAGGCATTAAATCACAGATAGATTTGATCAAGCTCTCAAATTTTTTCTGGGTTAAGGCGGAAAGCAGGAAATGCTTTTGGAAATCGCATAGCTTACCATAAGTTTCGGTGCGCAGTGATAGTTTGTCAGCTGAAACCAGGTCGATTTTATTTAGAATCAAAAATTTCGGGCTTTTTACACTTTGCAGGATCTCAGCAATATAGCGATCTCCCGGTCCGGGCGCTTCACTTGCCTCTACCAGGAAACATACCAGGTCAACTTCCTGCATGGCGGCACGGGCAACCTGAACCATGCTGTCTCCAAGCTTGTGCCGGGGTCTGTGCAGCCCGGGAGTATCGATAAAGATTATCTGAAAATCAGGCCTTGTCAGTACGGCCCGTATCTGGTTGCGTGTAGTCTGAGGGCGATCGGTGGTTATTGCAACTTTCTCGCCTACAAGCGCATTGAGCAAAGTTGATTTACCTACATTCGGCCTTCCAACCAGGGCTACAAATCCGGAACGATGCATAGGGTTCCTTTCATTTACTTATTTCGGTAATCGGTTTTTAGGTCAAGCACCGGTGTGCCGTTGATTAGATCAAGTCCTTTAACCGTTAAAATGTTTCTATCTATATCAACAAGCTCAACCACTGACTGGGCAATCGCATTTGGTCTGAGGGGAGCCCGGCAGGCAAATACCCCGTATACTTCATTGCCGCGCCCACTTCGTTTATCTTTCAGTGTATAACCGGCTGCTTTATGGAGGTGTGAAATTACAATTATATTTTTCTCTTCATCAAGACGGTAAAGACCTTCCTCCATATCAGCGTCGATAATAATTTTTGATAAAAGCTCCTTGTAATTATCAGGAATTGTCTGCGGAACATTGTAATCATTGACTACATAACCAACAGGATGAAATGAGACAGGGATTCGCCACAGATCTTCACTGGCTTCAAGCTCTCTGCTGACAGGATTTTCAGCCCAGTTTTCGGTGCCAAAGGGTTTAGCCAGAAGTTCAAGCAGCGTCATTTTCTCAGTTTCATCTGCCAGATTACCCATAATTACATCTATATTACCTGCCAGCTCCCACAGTACCTGGCGGCAGGCGCCACATGGACTTGGAGGCGGAGAACAATCAGCGGCAACAGCGATACTTTTGAACTTTCTGTGACCGGCATGGATTGCATTCCAGACTGCTGTTCTTTCTGCACAGACAGTCATACCATATGAAGCGTTTTCAATGTTGGCTCCGGTAAAAAGAGTCCCGTCCTCCGTCAACAAAGCCGCGCCTACAAGAAATTTAGAATAAGGTGCGTAAGCCCTGCTTCTTGCGGCACGTGCAGCCCTGATCAGAGTCTCATTATTCATAAAATCACCTCGCCTCAATTATTCAACCCGAAGATAGGCAGGCAGCTTAATAAAGCCTGAATGATTAACTTCAAATGACAGCCCTCGCCGGGCTTCAAGTTCATTAGCGATGATTCCCAGGCCGCTGATTAACAAATCGGGATCACCGATAGCTTCTATTACAACAGGGTTGGATGCAACCTGGCGATAATTAACCATGATCAAAGGGCCTGTGCAGCGGATAGGACTTGTGGTCATCAGGCGCTCTCCGCCGATGCTGATTCCTCTGGCTCCGGCGCTAAAAAGCTCATTTACAATATCCCGTATATCAGCATCATGTACAATTGATCCGCTACCCTGTATTTCGTCAGCATCATATATATAAAGTGTAATTCCCGGACCAACCATTTCAGCCAATCCGGCCTGAACTCTGATTTCATGCAGCCTGATCCTAACTGAATTTAAATCTTCGGTTAAGGCCCGAATCTGATCCTCAGCAGTTTGTGGTACTACCAGTTGTGCTTTGCCCTTTTCTATTTCAATATCAATATTTTGATTACCCTGATAACTTCCTGCTGTAAATATAGTATTAATTCTCTGAATGGTGCGAGCCTCAAGGAGTTGATCCGGAAGAATTGTGATCTGTCCGTCGGTAATTCTGATAAAGAGGTGCACTTTATCTTCCGATTGATTAACCCTGTGGTCACTATTAACTGCATTTAATACTCTTTCTTTAAGCCTTGTATCGGCTGACTCATATATAACATCCTGCATTCTTCTGCCCTGGTTTAATACGACCTGGATCAGTTCATCGCTTCCTACGGATAGATCAAGAGCATAATTATATTCCGCTAAAGCTTCCCTGACTTCAGGTAAATCATGAACACCCAGATCAATTGCCAGGCGGTAGCTGTATTCTGAAATATCCCGGGCCAGCTCCTGCTTGTAGATCAAAAGCGAATCAGCCCTGTAAATACGCTCAATAACCAGGTAATAACCCAAACCGATTAATAATGTATTGATGAAAAGAACTGTAAGAATCAGGACAAGAATTTTATTGCCAGGGAAGGGTTTGCGTTCTGCTTTATCAGGCATGATTGGATAAACCCCCGGATCAGGAAGTAAGATGTAATATCAGGAAAGTATCGCGTTTATGAAATGCCATAAAGGCGGCCCGAGTACAATCAGACCAACAATAACAGCAAAAAAAGATATTAGTAAAACAGCTCCTGCAGCAACATCTTTTGAAATTTTAGCCAGTTCACTGCGATCCTTTGTATATAAATCGATCGCTTTTTCAATTGATGTATTGAAGGCTTCAGCTGCTAACACCAGAGTTATGGCTGTCAGCAAAAAGAGCATTCCTGTTTGAGTGATTTTAAGCAACAGACCTACGAAAATAACTATAAGGCCAGCCAGGGTATGGATGATCATATTGCGCTGAGTTTTAAAGCAATAAATCAAACCGATATAAGCATTTTTCAGGCTTTTAAACACTTTATTCATTTAAATCGCCCCCGGTAACCGTCTGATCAAATTCTTCTATTATTAATTTTTCTTTTTCCCGCATCCTGCCTGCATCTGAATCTTCCTTGTGATCATACCCTAAAAGATGAAGCATACCGTGTATAGTCAAAAAGGCGATTTCTCTTTCAAGGTTATGGCCTGCTTCAGCAGCCTGCTCTTGAGCCCGCTCATATGAAACAAAAATATCTCCGATCGCATAGCCGGACTCTTCATGAACCGGGACTGGCTCACCTTCGATATAACTAAAGGATAATACATCCGTTGGGGCATCTATCGACCTGTACTTCTGGTTTAAATCCTGGAGTAACCTGTTGTCGCCAATCACAACATTTACCTCACCCATACCAAAATCGCTTTCCTTAAGTATATTCTCAAGTAGTGATGATAATTTTTCGACAAAGTGAACTGACAGGCTTTGATTATCAGCTGTCATTTCGAATACTACACTCACTTAATAACAGGGCTCCTTTCCAGTTCTGCTTTTAAGTCTTTTTCAGGATATTCTATTCTCGAGTGATAAATGCCAGACATGATATAAACAAAAGAATCGGCAATACGGTCAAGTTCTTTTAAGGTTAAATCACTTTGATCGAGTTGACCGTCATCAAGTTTTTCTTTTATCATTCGTTTTATCATGGCTTCAACTCTGCTGCTGGTCGGTTTCGACAGTGAACGTACTCCTGCCTCTACTGCGTCAGCAAGCATGATGATTGCTGCCTCTTTGGTCTGCGGTTTAGGCCCTTCGTAGCGGAATTTATCCGCAGAAACCTCCTCACGGCAGCTGTTATTCTCAACAGCCTTCTGGTAGAAAAATGAAATCATGCTTGTACCATGATGCTGAATGGCTATATCAAGAATAACCTCAGGGAGACGATGTTTCTGTCCAAGTTCAACTCCATCTTTTGGATGGGAACCGATAATCAAAGCGCTTAAATTCGGTGAAAGTTTCATATGGGGGTTTTCACCGGACAGCTGATTCTCAGAAAAGAAATAAGGCCTTTTCAATTTACCGATATCGTGGTAATAAGCACCAACCCTGGTCAGCAGGGCATCAGCCTGAACAGACTCGGCGGCCGACTCAGCCAGGTTCGATACCATCATACTGTGATAATAAGTACCCGGAGCTTTCATCAGCAGTTCTTTTAATAGAGGATGGTTGGGATTTGAAAGCTCAAGGAGGGTGATTGCGGTAGTAACACCAAAGAGACTTTCAAGAAAAGGCAGCAGACCAATCGCAACAACTGAAGAAAATATACCGTTCCCGATGCCTGCCAGAAGGCTGTATCCCAGACTAACCAACGAATTATATTCCAGGTTAACATTGCCCAGGAACAGATAAATCGCCAGTATTACTCCTGAATTAGTTGCCGCCACATAAAATCCTGCCCGGGCCAGATCGCTTCTCTGACTGAGCCGGGTCACTGCATAAATGGAAACCAGGCCGCCCAGCAGGGCAATCAGAATATAAGGGAATTCACCACCGGTGATCAATCCAACCATCAACGCCAGGGCCATGTTGATTATCAAAGCAAGTTTGTAGCCGAAAATTACCGTGATCAGGATAACTCCGGTAGCTACAGGTATGAGATAGCCGGAAAAATATGTCGTGGCAATAGTCAGGATTAACGTAACTATGAAAATTAAACCCATCAAGAGCATCAGATTGGGATTGTTATATACATGGTTCACAAAAACTGACATATAAATACCTACAATAATAAAGACTACCATCAACAGCAGGAACAGCCCGAGGTAGCCTGCATAATCGGCCTGTTGCCCCCTGATCAAGCCAAGTTCGGTTAACTGAGCCATCTGCTGCTCAGTAACAGGTTCTCCTTCACTGACAATAAGGGTATTCCTTAAGATAATCACCGGCTCAACCTGGCTTCGGGCAAGCTCCCGGTTATCTTCAGTCGCCTGGATATTATGTGTCATATTCTGTTCCACAAGAGTTCTGACATAAGACTCTGAAACTCTTTTTAAATCTGCGTTGAATGGATAAAGTGCAATCTCCTGGGTTAGCCGACGCCTGGCCAGATCTTCTTCTTCTTCCCTGATTCCCTGTTCAAAAATTTCACTGACCGAATTATTCAGGCGACCCTGCAGATCGCGAATCGTCATACTATCTGTCAGCAGCGCGGTAACGGTTGTGGAGGGAAGCTCATCAGGAATAAGGGCTTTCAGCAGCTCTATTTTTTCGTCTAGTTCCAGCTCATCATTATCATTGACTTCCAGAACGGTGTCAAAAAATGTGCCGATGCGAGCAAGTGCATTTTCCAGAACTGAAGGATCATAATCATAAACCTCAGGCACTGCAGTTGCAGCCTGCTCTCTCAGCCTTTCTGTGGCAAATTCATCAACTGCATCTCTCGGAGCATATATTGTCCTGGGGCTTGGTCTGCCTACATTTATATCAAAACGGGCAGGCATGCTGACGATAGCCAGCAAACCGTAAATTGTTGCAAAGAGCGCAACAACCAGCAGCAGTTTCTGCAGGCGTTTATTTTCTCTGAAAGAGATTGACCGGCTGAAAAGATCAGCGGGAATTATTCTTTTCTTCATGTCTTTCCCTTTCCCCCGAAGCCTCGTATACTTCATAAGCTTTTATAATGCTCTGGACCAGCGGATGTCTGACTACATCTTTTTCTGTCATATAAACAAGAGCAATTCCCTCAACTCCGGCAAGAATACGCGGAGCCTCTGCCAACCCTGAGTAACGGCCGCGGGGCAGGTCAATTTGGGTGATATCACCGGTTATTACGGCCTTTGAACCAAAACCAAGACGGGTTAAAAACATTTTCATCTGCTCAGATGTGGCATTCTGGCCCTCGTCTAAGATGACAAAAGAATCATCCAGAGTGCGCCCACGCATATAAGCGAGTGGAGCAATTTCAATAATGCCCTTTTCACGATACTTCTGGAAAGTTTCAATTCCAAGCAAATCATAGAGGCCGTCATAAATCGGACGCAGGTAAGGATCTACTTTTTCCTGAAAATCGCCCGGTAGAAAACCGAGATGTTCACCTGCTTCAACTGCTGGCCGGGTTAATATAAGCCGCTGTACCTGTTTTGTTTTCAGGGCATCTACAGCCATGGCCAATGCAAGATAAGTCTTACCAGTTCCGGCCGGCCCAATAGACAAAACGATATCATAACAGCGTATTGCTTCCAGGTAACGCTTCTGTCCTACAGTTTTCGGACGAATTTGCTTGCCCCGGGAAGTTACCAGAACCAAATCGCTAAAAAGGGTACGAATAAGATCAACCTCACCCTGTCTGGTTAGTTTAAGGGCATATTCAAATTCCCTGTCAGTCAGTAGATGCCCCTTGCGTATATGAGCAAGCAGCTCCTGGAACATGGCATATATACTCTCAACATCATCCTCTGCGCCTTCTATGATAAGTTCGTGCCCTTTCGGAATCAGATGCACATCAAATTTATCTTCAATCAGGCTAAAGTGGCGATCATGCTTGCCGAGAAGCTGAACTGATTCATCACCACCAGTCAGCATGACAGAGCGACAGTTATTTTTTTCGGTCAATAAGTTCCAGGCTCCTTTCTGATCATTAAAAGATAGAACCATCCCCCCTGAAAAAGATATAAATGTCAGGATTCTACCTTTTTTTCCTTAAAGTAACAGGAGGTTCCAGGATTTCATGAAAAATAAAAGCAGACAAAAATGCATTCTTTTCAGAAAACACCGCACTGAAGTCAACATCTGAACCCTGCTGCCTGTAAAACGCCTTTTTCACAGAATCTGGCTTAATGCTTTGGACAGACACAGCTTCAGGAACAGCCTCTTCTTCATAACTGTTCAGATCATATTCCGTATAATTATCATCAGTAACACTTTCAGGTTCAATTTCAGTTAAACCATCATCAAGAAAAGGATCATCTGCCCATAACTTGATCTTACTTTCAGGCGGAACCTGCCTGATTTCAGTTACAGGTTGACTTTTCCCAACAGTGTTCCTTCCGCCACGAATAGCTTTCATCACAGCGTTGATTACATTAAATACAATGATAATCAGAATTAGAGGAATAAAACTTTCCATGTTTTAACACCCTTTATTTATCAAGATCTTCCTGTTGTTCCTGCTGACCCAGCTTACTGATACTGCTGCGCATATCTGTATCAGCCATAACATTTTTCAACTGGTAGTAATCCATTACACCCAGGTTGCCATCGCGTAAAGCCTGGGACAGTGCCCTTGGCACTTCAGCTTCTGCTTCTACTACCTTGGCTTTCATCTCCTGAACAGCTGCGATCATTTCCTGCTCTCTTGCGACAGCCATAGCCCTGCGTTCTTCAGCTTTGGCCTGGGCAATACGCTTATCGGCTTCAGCCTGATCAGTCTGGAGCTGTGCCCCGATGTTTTTGCCTACATCTACATCGGCAACGTCGATCGACAATATTTCATAAGCAGTCCCTGAATCAAGGCCTTTAGCCAAAACAGTATTGGATATTTTATCAGGATTTTCAAGCACAAGCTTGTGATTATCTGACGAACCGATAGTTGTAACTATACCTTCACCAACCCTGGCGATAATAGTCTCTTCACCGGCACCTCCGACCAGGCGGTCGATATTTGCCCTCACTGTAACCTTTGCCCGCGCCTTTACTTCAATGCCATCCTTGGCAACAGCAGCTACCACGGGTGTCTCAATTACCTTTGGGTTAACGCTCATCTGCACAGCTTGAAGCACGTCGCGGCCGGCCAGGTCGATTGCGGCGGCTCTTTCAAACTGCAGGGGTATTTCAGCACGCTGAGCGGCAATAAGGGCATTGACAACCCGGTCAACATTACCGCCTGCCAAAAAATGGCCTTCAAGTTTATTAACGTTCAAATCAAGTCCCGCCTTAGTTGCTTTGATCAGCGGATTAACGATTTTAACCGGGGCTACACGCCTGAGCCGCATTCCGATTAGGGCAAATATACCAACTGGTACCCTGGCAGCAAGCGCAGAAATCCAGAGGCCAATGGGAACAAAGCTTAAGATCACGGCCAGGAAAAGAATAATCAGACCGACAAAAATCAATAACGTAATAAGTTCTGGCATTAATAACAACCTCCTCAGATATAAAGCTTCATTTTCAATCTATCCGGCGCACTATAACACGCACTCCTTCAACACGATCAACAACTATTTTTTCTCCGGCAGGTATAAAAGCTCCTTCGCTGACAACATCAATCCGGCGCCCATCAATCTCAGCCGCTCCCGACGGGCGGAGTGTTGTAATTGCTTTCCCTTCAAGTCCAAGCAACTTCTTTTGATCGAGTGGAGCGACATAACCAAGATCTGCCCGTTCTTCCTCTGATAATATAATATGCCTCAGGGCTCCCCTTTTTTCAAAAAAGCGAAACGCAAAGTACGAAAACACTCCTGCCAAAAGGAATGATACAAGAAGCATAACCATCCCGGTCTGGATTGAAACCGCAGCCAAAACTATCGAGACAGTAGTTGAGATGAGGCCTGATACACCGAATACACCAAACCCCGGCATAAAAGCCTCAACCAGCATCAGGGCAATACCAAAGACAAATAGGATAAGGACCCAGTATTCGGCCATGCCGGCAGCAATATTACCGCCAAAATACAGGGCAAATGCAGCCATGCTGAGTATTCCGGCAGCACCGAAACCTGCGGTTATGACCTCAAGAATAAGCCCGCCTATACCGATCATAAGCAGAATGGTTCCTACAACCGGATTTGTTGTCCAACTGACTAAAGTATCACTGACGCGTGATTCAACAATATACCATTCAGCGCCGGGCAGGTTAATCTCTTCCAACAGTTCAGATCTGCTTGTCACAGTTCCTTCGCTGTAACCAACTTCCAAAGCTTCAGATGCTGTAAGTGTGAGCAAAACGCCTTCCTGTACCAGACCTTCAATAACAATTTCACGTCGTACCATGGCTGAGGCTACCCGGGGATCCCGGCCCTGCCTCTCTGCAACTCCAGCCATTTCTTTCTCCCAGAAAGAAAGTTCCTTTTCATCAACTTCGCCAATACCCAGATAACGTGGCTCAGCTGCCCCGATTGTACTTCCAGGTGCCATGTAAATTGCCTCTGCAGTAAGGGCAAGGTATGCTCCAGCCGAGATCGCATTCGGGTTTATATAGGCAATAACAGGTTTGTCAAACTCATCGATCAGGCGCCGAATATTTTCAGCAGAGCTGATGAAACCACCTGGTGTGTCCAGCTCTATAATAACTGCATCGGCATCAAGACGACCGGCTTCCGCCAGGGCATGCCTGAAATAGCTTACCATTCCGGGATCTATAGTGTCATCGACTTTAATGACCGTGACAAGCCGGTCATTTTCTGCACTAGTGATAATTGGAATTGATACAACTAAACCAAACACGATAAAAGCCAACCATATGAGCAATCGCTTCTGCCTGGACAAATTATGTGCTCTCCTTATTCAAAAGCCCAGCCTTGTGGGCCGGGCTTTTATTTTAGTGTATTTTCTACAACATTTCGTGCTAGGGCGCCATCAGCCCTGCCCTTTATGCGGGGCATGAGCAGGCTCATCACTTTACCCATTTCCCGTTTTGTCTCTGCGCCCGATTCGGTTATGACTTCATGAACAATCTGCTTCAGTTCCTCTTCAGTCAGTTGTTCCGGCAGGTATTTTTTCAGGATATCAATCTCTTTATGAAGATCATCGACCAGGTTTTGACGTCCGGATCTTTCGTAATCACCAAGTGATTCCTGCCTTCTTTTTACCTCACGAGTCAGAATTGCCAGTTCTTCATCAGCATCAAGAGGACTTTTCTTGGCAATAGCGCCGTTTTGCAATTCAGCCCTCAGCATACGAATAACTGTTAAACGAAAACGATCTTTAGCTTTCGACGCTTCTTTCTGATCTTCAAAAAGCTTTTCAGCCAAAGTCTGCACAGACATGAGCAGCGCACCCCCAGTCTAAAAGCTTAGCGACGCCTCTTGCGCGCAGCCTCAGCTTTTTTCTTGCGACGCACGCTTGGTTTTTCATAATGCTCACGCCGCCTTGCTTCAGATAAAACCCCTGAACGGGCACACTGTTTTTTAAATCTTTTTAAAGCCTTATCCAAGGTCTCATTTTTACCAATTTTAACTTCAGCCATTAATCTTCCCCCCTCTCCATAAACCAACACCAGGGTAAAACTTCACAAACGGTTTAAACTCCTCTGCCCTTGGCAATGGTTTGCAGCAAAGGTCTTCCTCCCAGGAGGTGGAGGTGAAGGTGAAAAACAATCTGACCTGCATCGGGACCTGTATTAATAACCACCCTGTAACCCTTCTTATCCAGTTTAAAAGCTCTGGCAACATCATTGGCGACAAGATGAAGGTGACCCATCAGTTCTGCGTCATCTTTTTCAAGATCCAGCAGGGCCGGGATATGTTTACGCGGAACGACTAAAATATGAACAGGAGCAGCCGGGTTTATATCTTTAAAAGCGATAACCTTGTCATCTTCATAGACAATATCGGCGTCAAGCTCTTTGTTTATAATTTTACAAAAAATACATTCAGCAGACATATCTATTCCTCCTGAGCGGTATTATAACACAGCCGTTAACCGTTGAGAAGCAAAGAACAATTATATTATTTAACACGATGATCTTACTTCGCTATAAAAAGCCTTATAACCTCTTAACCTAAAAAGTTTTTACACAGATTATATGATCCGTTATAATTAACAATATAGCTTGAGCAAAGAAGTGAGGTTGAAGCGCCCGTGGAAATTGAGATCGATGAAGCACTTATGCGTTCTGATCTGGTCTTTATTGATGTACGTTCACCCGGAGAGTTCGCTGAATCATCTATACCCGGCTCGGTTAATATCCCCCTTTTTGATAACCGGGAACACCGGCGCTTAGGCATCGTTTATCACCGACAGGGTGAACATCAGGCCAGAAGAGAGGCTCTGAATATAGTTGCCCCCAGGCTTCCCGCACTGGTTGATAATATTACAGATACATGCGGCGATAGGATACCACTTCTTTATTGCCGCCGGGGCGGTATGCGCAGCCTAAGTCTTTACCAGGTGCTATCACTAACCGGCATAACTGTCCTCAGGCTTAAACAGGGTTACAAGGCTTACCGCCGTTATGTAAGGAAGCGCCTGTCTGACTATAATCTTAAAAGCAGACTGGTTGTACTGCACGGGTTGACCGGCGTGGGTAAAACAACACTTATAAAGGAACTTGAGCATAATGATATACCGGTGATAGACTTAGAAGGTATCGCCAGACATCGTGGTTCGGTGTTTGGGGCAGTCGGCCCCGATTCACCACGCTCGCAAAAAGATTTTGATGCTTTGCTGCTGTATGAATTGGATTGTATTAAGGATGAACCTTATATTATTGTAGAGGGTGAAGGAAGAAAAATAGGTAATGTCTACCTGCCCAAGTTCCTGGTTGAAGCTATGCAGGAAGGTCATCAGCTCTTGTTAGAAGCACCGCTCAAAACCAGAGTTGATCGAATTATGGAAGCATACAACCCTGATATGCTGACAGGGCGGGAACTAAACGAGTTAAAAGCTGCCCTGGAATCTCTGCGGCGCCGCCTTGGAAATAAAAAAGTTGACATATTAATGGGACTGTTGGATAAAGAAGATTACCGTGAAGTAGCCAGAATACTATGTGTCGAATACTACGATCATTATTACAGCGATTCCCGTCCCGAGTCGGCAGACTTTGATTACCGGATCGATGCAACTGATCTTGCCGAAGCTGCCAAAAGCGTTGAGGAAATAATCTCAGGCTTATCAAATAACAGTTAGGAGTGACCGTTAATGAATCCCCATGATGCCGCACACGCACTAGCTAAATCTTTAAGAGAGTCAGCTGATTTTAAAGAACTTAAAGGTGCCCAGGCAGAGCTTAAAACCGATCAATCGGCCCGTAGCATGCTGCTCGATTTTCGGAATGAACAGCTTGAAGTTCAAAAACAGCAGCTTTCCGGAGTGAAAATCGCTCCTGAACAGGAAGAAAAACTTGAGAAGCTCTATGAAGTAATTAATATGAACAACACCATAAAGCGTTTTCTCCAGGCAGAGTACAGGGTGGCGGTGCTGTTAAGGGATATCCATAAAATAATCGGTGATGCCACTGAAGAGATTATTGACCCTGAATTGATGACACTGCCTGAAGATAAAGATGGAAATTCTGAAGAATGATAAAAGGAAAATATGATGCCATATTGCTGGATCTGGACGGAACCCTGCTCGATATTGATCTGGATCAATTCATACCTGCTTATGTAAAATCGCTGGCTGGCAGATTTAGTGATTATATTGAACCACATACCTTCAGCGCTCATCTGTTCGGATCAACTATAACTATGGTCAACAATAGTGACGCGGCGAAAAATAACAGGGAGGTATTTTATGAAGATTTTTGCCGGCGCATCGGTTACAGCTATGAAAATATTAAGCCGGTTATTGATGATTTCTACAGGAACGATTTTCCCAAATTGAGCTGCTGGGGACGGAAGGTTCCTCACTCTGAAGCAGTAATCGAAGCGGTCCTGGCCCAAAAAGTGCCACTTGTTCTTGCCACCAACCCGATCTTTCCTCCCGAAGCGGTTTATCAGCGCATCAAATGGGCAGGGTTGTCGGCAGATCAGTTTTCCCTGGTTACCACTATGGACAATATGCACTTTTGTAAACCGAACCCTGAATACTACCTTGAAATCGCCAATAAAATCAACTGCCCGCCAGACAACTGTTTGATGGCAGGCAATGACACTTTAGAAGATCTGATCGCTGCCGAGGTTGGCATGGAGACATTTCTTGTCGACGATTATATCCTGCACCGTAAAGGCCATGATCCCGATTATAATTACAGAGGCAGTCTGGAAGATCTGGCAAACTTTTTGAAAGAAGAATAAATCTGGTAGTTCCACTATTAATGATTTAAAACGGAATGGACATAGTTCATGTATCTTGATCTACTTGATTACAGCAATAAGGTTACGTGCCACACTTTTCCCAATCCAAACGGCACCAGTCATTAATCAGACTTTTTCAAAAAAACCTCCATCTCAGCATAAAAATAAACTAGCCAATTAAAATATGTTCCTCAGGATAATGTAAAACATCAGCCTCTTTGCGCCTGGCTAAAGCAACCATAAGAGTCAGCGGACCAATCCGGCCGCTAAACATAGTTAACATCAGGGCAACTTTACTGGCACTGCTCAATTCAGGGGTGATCCCCCTGCTTAAGCCAACAGTGCCAAATGCGGAAAAGGCTTCAAAGAGTAAAGCGCTGAATTCATGATTTTCAAATAAGGCCATAACAAATGTGGCTATAAAGATCAGGCCAACAGCAGCGCTAATGATCGAAATCGCCTTCATAATCTGGCTTATAGAAAAAACCCTTGAAAAAACTACCGGTTCCTGCCGGCCCCGGATCATGTTGATAAAAGTAAAAAAGACGATCCCAAAAGTAGTTGTTTTAACACCGCCACCGGTAGAAGTAGGCGAAGCACCGATAAACATAAGACCCATCAATATAAGAATAGTTGGGTAGCTTAATGAAGCTGTATCAAGTACATTGAAACCGGCTGTTCGCGGGGTAGCTGCCGTAAATAAGGCCGTAAAAAGTTTACCTCCGGCAGACAGGCTGCCCATGGTGGCCGGATTATTATATTCGAGGAGTAAAATTATTACTGTGCCGCCAGCTAACAATACTGCCGAAATGAGTAAAACAAGGCGGCTGTGTAAAGATATTCTTTCACGATGCCTGATATGCCGGGCTAACTCAAGGATAACGGTAAAACCTAATCCGCCAATAATAAAAAGCGTCATAATCGTACCGTTAACCAGGTAATCAGCCGGCATTCTGGCCAGACTTTCATAATTACCGAAAATATCAAACCCGGCATTGCCAAAGGCTGAAACAGCATGAAAAAGAGAGAAAAATATTCCCTCTCCTATACCAAGCTGAGGAATAAAGCGAAATGACATGGCGATTGTACCAAGCAGAATAAAGAAAACCGCCATCCTGACCACAGTAAGAACCAGCCTGACCAAACCGGCAACAGAATCCTGATTTAAAGCTTCTTTTACAAGCAGACGATCGCTTAAAGTAATTTTTCTGCCCAGGAATACAAAAATCAGGGTAGCCATGGTCATAAAACCCAAGGAGCCGCAAAATATTAGAAACATAATCACCACATGACCGAGCGGAGTATAAAAAGTACCGGTATCTACTACAACAAGGCCTGTGACACATACTGCTGAAGCTGCAGTAAAAAGAGCATCTATATAGGCAATATTGGATCCTTCTGTCATGGGGGGCAAAGAAAGCAGCAAAGAACCACTTAAGATTAAGCCCATAAACCCCAGGGCCATCACCCGGGCCGGGTTTAGCAGTTTTTTTCTTACGGCCAAGTCTGATCATCTCCATGCTTAACAATGAAGGCCCTGGGTACAGAGCCTTCTATTATTATATTCATGATCCTACTCTTGTTTATAGATCTATGCAACAGCTCAATATAATTACTTTGCAGACAGCAAAAACTGTCTACACCATGATAAGTTAAAGCTTTCAAATCTGCAAGAGGGTATTATATTTTATACAATATTTTTCTGTACAAAGGGAAGCAGCTTCTCCAGTAGGAGTCAGCTGCTTCTGTGGGCAGTGTATAATCTGCTGTTTTCTGAGGTGCTTAAACGATCGTAATCCCACCTTAACTTACAATCGCCACTGCCTATATCCAAACCGGCGCTCCACAAGCTTAGCTGTTATAGCCAAAATAGCCTGTAAAAACTGCCGGATGTATTTTCTTGAAAACATATTCTTTAACTATGTCTATTCTACGCACTGTTTGCGGTAAATATGCGGTAAAGGCATTAAGATAATATTAAATATTTGCGTCTTCGGGAATGTTTTTCCTGAGCCTGCTAAATTAAAGCTTAGTCATAATGTACTGATCCGATCAACCCTTGTTTACTAGATAAGCAAATTAGTTTATAAATAAGGTTAGCAGGCTCAGGAAAAACATTCCCGCTGTACTTCAATATAAATTCAAGGCAGGGATTAAACTGATCTTGGGAAAATAAACAGGTAGGTGCCAATTATCACTGGATATCCGGCTATTTCGGATCCATTGCTTATAGTGTTATAGTTCAATAAGATTGAAGGTGAAGCACTATGATGAAAATAGTCAGACAGTCTCACAAAGCCGGATTACCACCCGGAACATTAATCCATACCGGAGACCTGAAAAGCAAAACCAGCCTGGTAACTTTCTGTAAATATGGCGATACGATTTACCGGGAGGAAAAAACAAACGACCTTAACAAAATTCACAGCCTGCTAATTGAACCGGCTCCGGTAACATGGATTAATATTGACGGGTTGGGACGGATAGATCTGCTGAGCGAAGTAGGCTCTTATTACAATCTGCATCATCTCACTCTTGAAGACATTCTTGATACAGAACAGCGGCCCCGCCAGGAAGCTTATGAGGATTATACTTATATTATTTGCAGAGCGCTGGTTTTTAACGAAAATACTGATGATATCGAGTCGGAGCAGGTCAGCCTGGTTATGGGGAACAACTATGTGATTTCTGTCAGCGAGCGAGAAACTGATCTCTTTAAAGCGATGCGGAAACGGATAGAACTCAACAAAGGCTCTGCTCGCAAAGAAAGCCCGGAGTACCTGGCTTATAGCCTGCTGGACATCATAGTAGATCAATATTATATAGTAATTGAAAAAGCCGGTGAGCGACTCGAAGCGCTGGAGGAAGCACTGCTTGCAAAACCTGACGAAAGTACACTGCAGGCTGTCCATCGTTTAAAGCGTAACATGATCAGCATGCGGCAGGCAGTATGGCCGCTTCGGGAGGCCCTTGTCGGCCTGGAACAGTCGGATGCGGTTTTTAATCATCCTTCAGTGGCCCTGCACCTGCGTGATGTCTATTCACATGTTGTGCAAATAATAGATACAGTCGATATTTACAGGGAAATGCTTTCGGGGCTCATTGAAATATACCTTTCCAGCGTTAATAACAGGCTAAACGAAGTGATGAAAATTCTTACTATTTTTGCCGCCATTTTTATTCCTTTAACGCTCATCTCCGGCATTTATGGAATGAACTTTGTTTATATGCCCGAATTGAACTGGCTCTACGGATACCCCTTTGCCTTAGGTTTAATGGCAGCAGTTGCCGTAGTATTGCTGCTCTATTTTAAACGGAAAAAATGGTTATGATCACTAAGCATAATCAGCATATAGAGGGTTGCAAACAATTTTTTAAAAATGCATTTGAAGGTATAATACCTCCTGAAGCTGTCATAAATTAACAGCAACAAGTGATTCAAGGCCTCTTTAAGCAGCGCGCATGTTCACCCGTCAGACCGGAGTCTGTTTCACCAAGAATAAGTGTTTTAACTTCCCGGCCCCGCCAGTGAAGCCCTTTTATTTCCGAGGAAATTTTTACTCTGAGGTAGTGGGGGGTAAATCCTTCACCATATTCGTACGGAACCACTTTCTCAACAAGCACAGGCTGGACTGTACCGATAAACTGTTTCCGGTATTCAGAAGAAAGAATTTCACCCAGTTTAATCATCTCTTTGCTGCGCTCATCTTTAATTTCATTAGGCAGATGGCCGGGAAGAGTGACTGCGCGAGTCCCTGGTCTGGACGAATATTTAAAAACATGAAGGCGGCTGAAACCTATATCATGGACCAGGGCCATACTGCGCCTGTGGTGATGTTCAGATTCACCGGGAAAACCAACGATAAGATCGCTACTTAAAGCGAGCCCGGGTATCTCCTGCTTTAACCACTTGGCCAGATAGAGGAATTCATCCGGCTCGTAAGGACGGTTCATCTTACGCAATATCTCACCGTCTCCGCTCTGGAGGGGTATATGCAGATGGGGGCAAACAATTTTCGAGTCAATTATAGCCTCAACCAATTCAGAGGTTATATCTGAAGGTTCTAACGAGCTCAGTCGCAGCCGTAAAAGATCCGGGATGGTTTCCAACTCTCTGAGCAGTGAAGCAAGGGTTACCGCTTCAAGATCAGCACCGTATAGGCCGAGATGAATACCGGTAAGAATTATTTCCCGGCTACCTGACTCAACCAGGCTGCGAGCTCGTAACAAAACCTGATCAGGTGGAAGAGAGCGCAGTGGCCCCCTGACTTTTGGAATGATGCAGTAAGAACAATTTTGGTTGCAACCCTCCTGAATTTTTAAAAACCCCCTGGTGCGCCCTCTGCGGCGAACAGGGGGAAGTATTTCAAAGCTTTCGTTATTCCCGTGAGCTGTAACAAGATCGAGAACCGAGCCACGCTGTAAGTTATCAATAATATCCGGAAGGTTCTCCCGCTCCCGGTTGCCAATAATGAGATCAACCTGCTCCATCTCTTTAATCTTTTCAGGTTCACCCTGGGCATAACAACCTGTAGCCACGATGACCGCTTCAGGAGATCGCTTACGGGCGCGCCGTATCGCTTTTCTCGATTTATGATCGCTTAGCCCTGTTACAGTGCAGGTATTAATCACATATACATCGGCCTGTTCTTCAAAATCAGCAATACGATACCCGGCCTGTTCAAAGAGGGTTTGCAGCGATTCAGTCTCACAATAATTTACTTTACAACCAAGAGTGTAAAAAGCGGCCTTTTTTTTCAAAATAACCCCCCTTACTTTAAAGATCTCCCCAGGCTGACTGAACCAGGGCAATCACCGTTGATGATGCAGTTTCACTGCGAAGAATTCTCAGACCAAGATGAACTGTAATTGCTCCTGTTTTATTCAGCAATTCTATTTCTCTTTCGGTTAAACCTCCCTCAGGACCGATTATGATAGTAACAGTTCCTTTTTCCGGAGAGGGTTGTTTCAACAAACTGCTCAAAGGTACAGCTCTTTCGCCTTCCCAGGGGGTTATAATAGTTTCCATTTCAGCCTGATGCAAGTATTCCTTTAACTTGATAACATCTTCAACAGCAGGCAAAAATGCCCTTCGGCACTGTGCTGCGGCAGAACGGGCAATAGAACGCCAGCGCTGCAATCTTTTTTCTTCCTGCTGCCGGCTGCGATGAGGTACGCTGCGTTCAGTTAAGAGAGGCTGGATGCGAACGACCCCTAACTCGACAGCCTGCCTCACTATCAGATCAAACTTATCACCCTTTACCAGACCCTGGGCTATAGTAATCTTCAGTGGAGATTCAGCGGGGAGGAGTTTTTCGCCAAGTTCTATAGTGACCTCCTTTGGGGAGGAGATAACTACAATGCCTTTATGAACATTTCCAAAACCATCTGATATGGCAACAACTTCATTTTTTTTTATACGCAGTACTCTGTGGGCATGACTGATATCTCCATTTTTAAGAGATACTGCCAGACCTGAACCCAGGGATTGGTTTTCCAGGAAGAAATAATGCATTAATAAACCTTCCTCGACATATTTTATCACTTTTTGGACATCGTTGACCCTTATGATTATATAACATAAGAGCACGGATAACCGTGCTCTGAAAGAACCGAATTAACTGCGACTAATCTTATGATATTTAAATAAAATTTATGCTCCGCTAATTGCATCTTTCACTTTATCGAAAAAACCTTTATGTTCAAGACCGACTTCTTCACCGCTAATCTCAGCCAGTTCAACAAGTAATTCTTTCTGTCTTTGGTTGAGCTTTTTAGGTACTGATACATTTGCAGTAACTCTTAAATCGCCTCTGCCTGAGCGTTGCAAATGGGGCATTCCATGTCCACGCAGTCTGAAAGTTGTCCCATGTTGGGTGCCTTCGGGTATCCGCAGCGATGCCTCACCTTCAAGAGTCGGCACCTTAATTTCTACCCCGAGGGCAGCCTGGCTGATACTGATCGGAATATCCATCAGTAAATCGCTTCCCTTTCGCTTAAACTTTTTGTGTGGCTTGATTCTGATTACAATGTAAAGATCGCCGGGAGGGCCTCCTCTTAAGCCTGCCTCACCCTCACCGCTTACACGCAGTTTATGACCATCATCAATACCGGCTGGAATTTTGATGTCAATTTTCCGCTCTTTTACGATGCGACCCTGTCCACTGCAGGCGGGGCAGGGTTCTTTGACCACTTTACCTTCACCGCGGCAGGCTACACAGGGCTGGGAACTCATAAAACGGCCAAAAGGTGTGTTCCTGGTTACCTGCTGCTGTCCCGTGCCTCCACATGAGGAACAAGTCTCGGGGCTTGTGCCTGCCTTTGCCCTTGTTCCTTTACATTCTTCACAGATTTCAGTTCGCGGTATTTTAATAGTTTTATCGCCGCCGGCATACGCATCTTCAAGGGTTAATTCAAGGTCATAGCGTAAATGATTACCCTGTTCGGGGCCTGGAGGGCGTCTTCTTCCACCGCCCATACCGCCGAAAAATTGTTCGAAGATATCATCAATACCGCCAAAACCAAAACCACCGCTGAATCCGCCGCCGCTAAAACCGTCAAAACCACCGGCTCCGTTATTGAAGCCAGCCTGGTGTCCAAAACGGTCGTATTGTTCACGTTTTTGGGGATCGCTTAATATATCATAGGCCTCTTTGACCTCAGTGAATTTTTTCTCAGTTTCAGCATCATCCTTGTTAAAATCGGGATGATACTGCCTGGCCAGGCGTCTGTATGCTTTTTTAATTTCATCTGCGGATGCTCCACGTTCAAGGCCTAATACGTCATAATAGTCTCTTTTACTCATAAATTTAGATCAGTCCTCACAAAAACATTTTAATAACAATTCATCTCCACCCTAATCCTCCCCCCGTAAGGGGGAGGGTGAAGTGGGTGTTTTACCTCTCCCATGATGGTGGGAGAAGCGGGTACTTGCTAACTTTCTTTTTTCTCCTCATCTGCCCGATCGTCCTGCACGTCGTAATCAGCATCTACCACATTTTCAGCATCTTCGCCACCTGTAGCTTCCCCCGCTTCGCCGCCTTCCGGGCTACCCTGTTCTGCTTTCGCCTGTTCATATAGTTTAGATGACAGTTCATGCATAAAACTGTTCATTTTTTCTGTTACCTCTTTAATCTTGTCAAGATCTTCGCCTCTTGCTGCTTCACGCAATTCTTCAGCAGTTTTTTTAACCTCTTCAGCTTTATCGGCTTCAATCTTATCGCCAAGATCTTTCAGCGCTTTTTCAGCGCTGTAGGCAAGTGTGTCCGCCTGGTTGCGGGCTTCAGCCAGTTCACGGCGTTTGCGATCTTCTTCTGCATGCTTTTCGGCATCATTAACCATAGCATCAATTTGATCTTTTTCCAGTCCGCTTGAAGCAGTTATAGTTATTTTCTGCTCACGGTTGGTGGCAAGATCTTTCGCAGATACATTCACGATGCCGTTAGCATCAATATTAAAGCTAACTTCGATCTGGGGAATACCGCGCGGCGCCGGTGGGATGCCGTCGAGCATGAAACGCCCCATGGTTTTATTATCCGATGCCATTGATCTTTCACCCTGCAGAATGTGGATTTCAACACTGGTCTGGTTGTCAGCAGCTGTCGAGAAAATCTGCTTTTTCTCTGTAGGAATTGTAGTGTTACGTTCAATAATCTTAGTAAAAACACCACCGAGAGTTTCAATTCCCAGTGATAGTGGCGTAACATCAAGCAGCAGCACATCTTTAGCTTCACCGCTTAAAACAGCAGCCTGGTAAGCAGCGCCCATGGCAACAACTTCATCAGGGTTTACCCCCTTATGAGGCTCCTTACCCAAAAGCTTGCGAATTGCATCCTGAACAGCCGGGATACGCGTTGAACCTCCGACAAGAATAATACGATCTACTTCTTCTGCTGTCAAACCGGCATCGGAAAGCGCCTGTTTAGTCGGACCCATGGTTTTTTCAACCAGGTCGGCCGTCAATTCGTCAAATTTTGCCCTGGTCAACGGCACATTAAGGTGTTTCGGGCCATCCTGGGTTGCTGTAATGAAGGGCAGGTTTATATCTGTGCTGGTTACTGAAGACAGCTCAACTTTGGCTTTTTCGGCAGCTTCGCTTAAACGCTGCAGAGCCATCCTGTCTCCCCTGAGATCTATACCCTGGTCTTTCTTAAACTCTTCAGCTATGTAGTCTACTATACGCTGATCAAAATCATCCCCGCCAAGACGGTTGTTTCCGCTGGTTGCTTTAACTTCAACCACATCATCGCCCAGCTCAAGAACTGAAACGTCAAATGTTCCGCCGCCAAGGTCGAAAACAAGAATTTTATGATCACCTTTTTTATCGAGACCATAAGCGAGCGCTGCCGCTGTAGGTTCGTTGATAATGCGCAGGACCTCTAAACCGGCTATAGTGCCGGCATCCTTAGTAGCCTGGCGCTGGCTGTCGGTAAAATAAG
>JAHYJM010000133.1 GCA_019428945.1 Bacillota bacterium
GAGCCCCTATATGGGTAAATGGCGAATTAATCAAACGAAGAAAAGGCGTACCACAAGGCAGCCCTATCAGCCCGCTATTGTCCAACATCATGTTACATGAATTGGATACAGAGATGGAAAGACAGGGGTTACGCTTTGTGCGCTACGCCGATGACTTTAGTATTTACTGCAAAACCAAAAGTGAGGCAAGGGAGAAAGGCAATAAGATTTATCTCTTTTTGAGGGACAAATTAAGATTGCCGATCAACCGGGAGAAAAGCGGTATCCGACGGCCGGTAAACTTCTCGATATTGGGATATGGTTTTGTACCCACCTATCAAAAGGGGGTTAAAGGCCAATACCAGTTAATCGTTGAGCAGAGCCGCTGGAAGCAGCTTAAAGCCAAGCTAAAGGAGGCAACCCGGAAAACCACTCCCATGACTTTCGATGAGAGGGTACAGAAGATCAAGCAAATCCAGCGGGGCTGGATTAATAATTTCCGGCTGGCAAACATTCAGGGAAAATTGAATGAACTGGATGGCTGGCTAAGGAATCGTCTTCGATACTGTATCTGGCATCATTGGAAAAAGAGGGAGCGGAAGCGGAAGAATCTCATCCGGCTTGGTGTTAATCCTCGCGACGCCTTTAGGTGGAGCAGAAGCAGACTGGGAGGCTGGGCTATAGCCCAAAGCCCTATCCTGAATACTACAATCACCGTTGAATTGCTTTGCAAGAGGGGATATGAGTCCATGTTTTCATGGTATCAGAAAGTTGCCCCTCATAAATTTACCCCTACGCTTTTCCCTATTGTTTGATGAACCGCCGTATACGAGGCCCGTACGTACGGTGGTGTGAGAGGCGCACTGGCGGACTTTAGTCCGTCAGCCGTCTACTCAATTGGGTTGCGTAGCTTCTCGTTTACTTCTAATACTTTTGAATAGCTCGGAGTGATTAAGTTGTTCCTCTTCAAGATCAAAGTCTGCTTGTATACCAAGCCAGAACTTTGGAGAATTATTAAAATACGAAGCTAATCTTAACGCCGTATCAGCTGTAATTCTCCTTTTACCTTTAATAATCTGCGAGATTCTGGTTTGTGGTATTTCAGTGTCTTTTGCTAACCTATATGCTGAAATCTGCATTGGCATTAAAAACTCCTCTTGCAGAATTTCACCAGGATGTATATTTGATAACCTTTCCATTTTTTTTGCTTCTTATATTAATGATAATCAACTATTTTGACTTCATGGGAATTATTTTCCTTCCATCTGAATACGATTCTCCATTGATCATTGATTCTAATACTGTAATAATCTTTTAATGCTCCCTTTAACTTTTCAAGTTTGTTTGAAGGTGGAATTTTCAAGTCATTTAGATCTTGGGAATTATTTAACATTCTTAATTTTCGACGACCTATTTTTTGAATTTCAAGCGGAAGTTTTTTCACTCTTTCGCCTTGCCATATTTTTTGAGTATCTTTTGATCCGAATGAAACAATCATGCTAACGAGTTACATTACTAACGACAAAGATAAGTAATAAAATTTATAATATCAAGTTGTGTTTTTAATTGGAACGGAATGCAACCCAACGTTCCGGCTGTATGTGCATATTCTTGTCCAATCCGGACACTGATTCCTGCTGATTCCGGACAGTGTTCTTGCTGAAAGCGGACACTGGTTCTTGTTTAATCCGGACAGTGATTCCTGCGCAAACCGGACAGTGATTCTTGCTGATTCCGGACACCATTCCGGGAAGCAAAAACGGACCATTATTCATCCTCTTTTTTCCATTAAAATTTGTACTTCTGCGGATTTATTATTCACCAAATAAATCAACAGGAGGATCAAAATGCCAAAAAGAAAAACAGACATGGAAAAAGTCAGAGAGATACTACGTCTTTGTTTAGATCTAAATTATAGTATCCGAGATGCCGGAGCAGCCCTGGGAGTTAGTAAAACTACAGTAGGCGAGTTTCTATCAGAGTTTAAACGCACAGGATTAAAGTACCAGGATATTAAGTGCATGAGCGATACAGAGTTTTCAGAGTTGTTTGAGAAAAGTAACAAGTCCTCCAATCCGATGTATGAGGAGCTTTCGAAGGATTTTGAGCATATGTCGAAAGAACTCAAACGTACCGGGGTGACACTGTACTTATTATGGGAGGAGTACCTCCAGGGCCATCCAGAAGGATTTAGTTATTCAAGGTTCTGTCATCATTACAGGATGTGGGAGCGCAGACAGGATCCGGATATGCACATGGAACATAAAGCCGGAGATATTACCTACATGGATTTTACCGGCAAGAAGATGGAGATCGTGGATCCGGAAACTGGAGAGATCGAAAAAGTTGAAAGTTTTGTAGCCATACTGGGAGCAAGCCAGTTAACGTATGTGGAGTTTGTTCGCACTCAAGGGCTGGAGGACTGGATATGGGTAAATGAAAATGCGATCTGGTATTTTGGAGGTGCCACCAGAGGTCTTACCCCGGATAATATGAAATCTGCTGTAACGAAAGCCTGCAATTACGAACCCTTGGTTAATGAGACTTATAATGCTTTTGCACGGCATTATGGCACGGTTATACTGCCCACCCGTTCAGCAAAGCCAAAAGATAAACCACTGGCTGAGAATGCAGTTAATCTGGTATATCAAAGAATATTTGCTCCTCTGAGAAACAGGACCTTCCATTCTCTAAGAGAGCTGAATGAGGCAGCATGGGAGTTGATGGAAAAACACAATAATACCCCATTTCAGAAAAGAGATACCACTCGTCGACAATTATTCAATGAGGTTGAGAAAAGCGAGCTGTTGCCTTTACCAATGGAGAGATATGAATTAAAATGGTACCAGGTCTCCAAGGTAGAGTTCAACTATCATGTATATCTGAAGGCGGATAAACATTACTACAGCGTTCCGCATCAGTATACCGGATTAAAGGTCAAGACCATCTATACCAGCAGGATGGTAGAGATCTTCAAGGACAATAATCGTATTGCCATCTATCAAAGAGACCGCAGACCATACCAGTATACAACAATCAAGGAGCACATGCCATCAAATCATCAGTTGGTGAACGGGTGGAATCCAGACAGGTTTACCTCCTGGGCAAAGAAAAAAGGGGGATCGGTTAAAGAGTTTATCCAGCTGATGCTTGATCAGAGGGAGCACCCACAACAGGCATTTAAAGCATGCCTGGGGGTGTTGAATCTGGGAAATAAGTACGACGATGAAGCCATGCAGGCAGCATGTAAGAAAGCCATAGAGATAAACAGTATCTCCTACCGGTTTATCGCAAACTCATTGAAAAACAAGACCTACAAGATAGATGATCAGGAAACAGAGAATATTAAAATACCCTTTCATGAGAATATCCGGGGAAAAGAGAATTACAAATAATCACATCACAAAAAGTTCAATTAAAAAGAAAAAATTATGACCCACACAGTAACAATGCAGAAACTTGAAGAGATGAAGTTTACCGGTTTTGCCAGGGCATACCGGGAGGTGATAGAAGCCAGTATTAACAGAGAGTTCACCACTGATGAATTAATCGCTCATCTGGTTCAAGCTGAATGGGATGACCGGTATAACCGAAAGCTGCAAAGGTTGATAACAAATGCCAGGTTCAGATACCGGGCAAGTTTTGAAGAAATAGATTTCTCTACCCAAAGAAATCTGGATAAAAACCAACTATTAAGACTCTCTTCATGTGACTGGATAACAAAACACCAGAACATCATTATTACCGGTGCCACCGGTTCAGGCAAAAGTTGGCTAGCCTCAGCTCTGGGGCATCAAGGATGCCAGCATGGCTATAAAGTACTGTACAAGAACTGTATCAAGTTGTTTGATGAATTAAAGATAGCAAAGGCTGATGGCAGCTACTTCAACGAAATGCATAAAATCGAAAAAATGGATCTGTTGATCCTGGATGATTTTGGCCTAAAGCCCTTGGATGGGAGCCAGAGATTAATACTCCTGGAATTATTTGAGGACCGATATGGAAAAAAGTCGACCATAATAACATCTCAATTACCAGTTAATCAATGGCATGCGTTCATAAAAGAGGATACGCTCGCTGATGCGATCCTTGATAGGCTGGTACATGGATCCCATCGATTAGAAATAAAAACTAAAGTATCAATGAGAGAGACTTATAAAAACGATTAATTTTAATGAAATTTTTATGCGAAAAAGAGAGATGAATAAAGTGTCCGGTTTGTGCAGGACACGTGTCCGGAATCAGCAGGACAAGGTGTCCGGTTAAAACAAGACAGCTGTCCGCTTAAGACAAGAATTGGTGTCCGGAATCACAGGAATACGCAGTATGTGGAGTTGCTGTGTTTTTTCAGCTAAATAACCCGACCGTGACTTGGCTGCATCCTTGGTGAGCGAGGGTTTATTTAGCCGAAAAAGCTGGCGCGACTTTT
>JAHYJM010000134.1 GCA_019428945.1 Bacillota bacterium
AAACTTTAAGAGTAATGGTTTTTATGGATGTATATGTCTGAGTCAAATTACTGCTAAAGGGAAGATTCGAAAACTGCTTCTTCCGGGCTAAAGCGGTTTGATCAGATCAGGGGTATCATTAGCCGGACGGTTGACCAGGCGGGATACAGGGTGATAGATCAGTTCATCCGGCGGGTAGGGAACGAGCAGCTTTTGCAATAATTGAAGGTCCGCAGCAGGGTTGAGCCATTCTTTGTAAGCTTCTTCCGGTATGATCACAGGCATACGGTTATGCAGTTCGGAAATAAGGCTGTTTGGTTCAATGGTGAGGATGGTAAAGCTTTCAAGCGGCGCGTCTCCTTTATCCCAGCGTTCCCAGAGACCGGCCATGGAAAAAGTTTTTTTATCTTTTCGCGTAATAAAGTAGGGTTGTTTAACACCTTCTTCCTTTTTCCATTCATAGAATCCGCTTGCCGGCACCAGAATCCGTCTCTTCCTGAAGGCATCCCGGAAAGAAGGTTTCTCAGCTGCAGTTTCGGCACGGGCATTGATCATCCTGCTGCCGATGGAGGGATCTTCAGCCCAAAAGGGTACCAGGCCCCATTTCAGTTCAACGAGTTCACGTTTACCTTCTCCCGGGGATAGGCGCAGGACGGGAACCTGCTGAGAAGGGGCAATGTTGTAGCGTGGTTTAAGGTTGAAACCGGTCCGGATCTCCAGGTCATAGAGCATATCGAGGATATTTTTCTCTGTCGCCAGGGCAAAACGGCCGCACATTTATCTAAGTCCACCTCCCTTGTTTCAAACAACACCGCCGCCTGTTTTCCTTACTCTTTAACGTTGTAGAAGCCGAGATTAAAGCGGTGAATGCTGGGGACGCCGGGCGGCACGAAAGCAATGCGGTCACCGTCTTCCAAGGTTGTGCTCATCGGCTGGATGACCCGGTTAATAAAGACTACTTCAACATCTGCGGCGGGCAGCTCGAGCCTGTCGCGCAGCTCGGCAGCAGTTATGGGTGCGTCGCATTCAAAAATAAGCGGGTTATCCCACTGGCGCTCTTTAAAAAGAGCGTATAGCTTACCGAAACCTCTTACTTCAAGCGATATCATCTTTGTCGCTCACTTCCTCCCGAACAGCTCTTAAGCCTTATCCTGATGCAAAATTACCAGTGCGTCAACTATGACCGGTGATGAACCGCTGATGATGATCGGGTTGAGATCAATCTCGGTAATTTCCGGATGCAGCAGGGCCAGGTTACCAAGAGCCTGCAGGACAGAGCCCAGGGTTTCCCGGTCAACAGGGGCAAGCCCCCGGTATGGACCGAGCAGTTCATTTGCCCGGATATCTGAAAACATTTCCTCTGTATCTGCAGGGGTAAGCGGTGCGAGTCGGAAAACACTGTCATTAAAAGCTTCGGCAAAAATTCCGCCGAGACCAAACATAACGCAGGGCCCAAAACCGGGATAACGGGTCATGCCGGCCATAAACTCACGCTCACCTTTAACCATTTTCGCCACCAGAACTGGTATTTCCTGCCCTGCGGCGACAGCCACCTGCTTAAAAGCCTTTCGCACTTCATCATTACTGTTAAGGTTGAGGTGGATCAGGCCCCGGCCCGTCTTGTGGGCAAACTGAGCAGAGCAGCCCTTTACCACCACGGGATAACCAAGTTCCGCTGCAGCTTTTACAGCCTCCTCAGCGCCATCTGCCAGTTTTTCGTCGCTGACCGGTGCGCCGTAGGCAGCAAGGATTCTCTTGGAACTGTATTCATCTATTGTGTTGTTACCCTTCCGGAGAGCATCTTTTATAATTGCGGCAGCGGTGGTGCTTACTGCCGGCAGCTTTGCCGGTTTATGAGGAGCGCGCTGCCGAATCAGGTGATGGCGATGCAGGGCAAGCATAGCCCGCGCCGCTTTTTCAGGGGCATCGAAAACAGGAATGTTGTTATCCTGGTAACTTTTCGTATAAGAATCTTCACGGCCAAAAAATGAAGAAAGTATCATGGGCATGCCAAACTTGCCGGGCAGGGCCAGGGGTTTGGTCAGATCGCGGCTGAACTGGTTGATAAATAACTCTTCATCGTCAATACCGAGCAGATCGCTGACATGGGGAAATACTGCACGCATAAAACCGGAACTCATCAAGCCATGCATCACTATACCGTCAACCTCGCCACTGGACATGATCAATTCCGGCAGCCTGGTGCTGAGCACTTCAGCGTCGAGATGGAAGGTGAGATCGACGGGGTTGCCGGCAGCGCCGTAGGGCGGGATCAGCTCCCTGATTTTATCCTGCAGCCTTTCCGAGAAGCGGGGCACGTCCAGCCCACCTTCATTGCAGGTATGAGACATGGCGGTACCAGGCCCGCCTGAATTGGTAAGAACAGCTATACGACGGCCTTTTAAAGGAGGCTGGGTCGATAAGGCCCAGGCCTGGTTATAGAGCTCTTCCACAGAGTTAACCCTGATAATACCAGCCTGTCTGAAAAGCCCCTCATAGAGATAATCGGGACCGGCCATAGCCCCGGTATGACTCGAACCAGCCCTGGCCCCGGCGGCCGACCCGCCTACATACTGGGCGACAACCGCCTTGCGGGGAGTAATGCGCCGGGCAACCTCCAGGAAGCGCTCCGCATCTTTGAGCCCCTCGATATAAAGGGCAATCGCTTTAGTCTGTTCATCTTCGCCAAGGAACTCAAGGGCATCGATAATATTTAAATCAGCTTCATTACCCACACTGATCGCCTTGCTGAAACGGATACCCCTGTTCTGCAGGTAAGGCAGCGTCTGGGTTATGTATGTGCCGCTCTGGGAGGCCATACCGAGGCTGCCCGGGGCCGTGTTTAAAGGCATTACGGTAACATTAAGAGCAATTTCACTGTTGATGATACCCATACAGTTAGGTCCGAGGAAGCGAATATTATGACGACAGGCGGTTTCTTTCAGATCTTCTTCGAGCCGGCGCCCTTCATCCCCAGTTTCACGAAACCCGGCAGTGATCACAATAGCCCGTTTTGTGCCGATCCTGCCAAAGTCATCAAGGATGGGGATCACAAGCGGGGCGGGCAGAACAAACATAACCAGGTCGGGCGCATCAGGCAGGTCAAGCGCTGAGGAATATGCCCTGTAGCCAAAAACCTCTTTTTCTGTCGGGTGAATGGGGTAAAATTTGCCGGCGAACCCGTCTTTAACGATACTTAAAGCCTGGATGGCGCCCATTTTCATCGGGTTGTTACCCGCGCCAACCGTGGCAATCGATTTTGGATTCATCAACTGGTGCAGTGGATTATTTTTCATATGTTATCGCCTCCCCTTTTAAGGTTCAAGACAATTAGTTTATTTCCTGCCGAAGCATCAGTTCATTAGAGGCAATCAGGGCCGCTGCGTCGAAACATTAATGACGTAATTATTTGATCGATAGTACATTAGTACATTTTATGCTGTAGAAAGCAAAGGAGCGACTATAATGAAAATTTTTGAGCCGATTAAAGTCGGAAATATGGAGCTAAAAAATAGGATCGCCATGCCGGCTGTTCATCATTCCTACACACCCGACGGCTTTGTCAATGAACGCCTGCTTGAATATTACAGGGTCCGCGCACTCGGCGGCGCCGGTTTAATTACTATTGGCGGTTGCGCGATCGACCTGCTCGGCCCCGGACCGATGATGATCGGCGTGTACGATGACAAATTCATCAGCGGGTTAAGCGAACTGGCCGCAGTGATAAAAAATAACGGTGCAGCAGCGGCGGCCCAGCTTTACCAGGCCGGACGCTACACCCATAGTATGATGATCGGTCAGCAGCCGATCGCCCCCTCTCCGATTGCCTCGAGGCTGACCAGGGAAACTCCCCGCGAGATGACCCTGGAGGATATTGAAACGGTGACCGAGAACTTCGGTGAAGCAGCCAGAAGGGTTAAAGAGGCCGGATTTGATGCAGTCGAGGTTATAGCAAGCGCCGGCTACCTGATCTGCCAGTTCCTTTCGCCGATCACAAACGAAAGAACCGATAAATATGGCGGTTCATGGGATAACAGAACCCGCTTCGGGCTCGGGGTAATCAAGAGGATCAGGGATAAGGTGGGCCCTGATTTCACGGTTATGGTCAGGCTTTCGGGAAATGATTATATGCCGGGAAGCAATACCAACAGCGAAGCAGCGCTCTTTGCCGTCCAACTGGAAAAAGCCGGGGTTGACTGCATTAATGTTACCGGCGGATGGCACGAGTCGAGGGTGCCTCAGATCACGGGAGAACTGCCGCGCGGCGCTTTTGCCTACCTGGCAAAGGGTATTAAAGATGCGGTTAAGGTTCCTGTTATCGCCAGCAACAGGATCAACGATCCGCTGGTTGCCGAACAGATTCTGC
>JAHYJM010000135.1 GCA_019428945.1 Bacillota bacterium
TTGATGGAGTTGAAGCAGTATATAAAGGTGGATGCAGAGTCAGATAGGAAAATATAAATATAGTTAAAACCAGGTTAAAGGAGCTAAATATATGATCAGGCGTTTTGATTTCAATGGAACGGCAAAAGAGGTTGGCCGGCAGCACGGGGAAGCCCTGAAACAGGAGATACACGAACTTTATCAAAAACTGATCAACTATTTTACAGCCGGTTCGCCTTCATCAGGCGAAAGGAAAAGCTGATGCTGGCGAGCGTCGGCCTGCCCTGCGAAGCCTGGTTTGACCGTTTTCCGGTTTCCGTGTAAGCAACTTCCTAAATGCAAGTATCCACGAATAGGAATTGTTATAATTAAATTACGCTTAACTCCCTGCCTACCCTGACAAAGGCGGCTATAGCCTTGTCAAGATCTTCTTTTGAGTGCGCAGCCGATAGCTGCACCCTGATACGCGCCTTCCCCCTTGGTACTACTGGATAGGCGAACCCAATTACGTAAATTCCTTCTTTGAGCATCAAGTCTGCCATTTTCAGAGCAAGTGGTTCGTCATAGAGCATGACCGGCACAATGGCAGTTTCTCCCGCTACGATTGTAAAACCGGCTTCAATCATATGCCGGCGGAAATATCCGGCATTCTCCTTAACTTTATCCTGCAGGGCAGTAGACTCCGTTAACATTTCCAAAACTTTCATTGTACCGCCTACAACCGCAGGGGCCAGGGAATTTGAGAAAAGATATGGCCTCGAACGCTGACGCAGCATTTCGATCAATTCACTGCGGCCGGATGTGCAGCCTCCCATTGCCCCGCCAAGCGCTTTGCCGAAAGTCGTGGTAATCAGATCAATCTTCCCCTCCAGGCCGAAGTGTTCAAAACTGCCTCTTCCGGTTGCTCCGATGTAACCTGTGGCATGGCTGTCATCAACCATGAGCAGAGCATCGTACTCTTCAGCAAGGGAACAGATCTCGGGCAGCTTGGCTATATCGCCATCCATTGAGAATACTCCGTCTGTAGCGATCAGCCGGTACTTGGCCTTTGATGCCTGTTCAAGACAGCTGCGCAACTCATTCATGTCGGAATGTTTATAGCGGTAACGCGCAGCTTTACAGAGCCTGATGCCGTCAATAATCGAGGCGTGGTTCAGCTCATCTGAAATAATGGCGCTTTCTTCTCCCAGTAGCGGCTCAAAAATGCCGCCGTTGGCGTCAAAACAGGCGGCGTAAAGAATTGTGTCTTCCATAGAAAGAAATTCAGAAACTTTCTTTTCCAGCTCTTTATGAATCCGGGTAGTGCCGCATATAAAACGGACTGAAGAGTAACCGTAACCCCATTTTTCCATTATATCTGCGGCTGCTTTTATTACTTCCCGGTTATCTGATAGGCCCAGGTAATTGTTTGCGCAGAAATTAAGAACTTTTTCTCCCGTTGAAACTGTTATCTCTGCAGCCTGGGGGCTGGTAATAATTCTTTCTTTTTTATATAACCCATCCTTTTTAAGATCTTCAAATTCCTTTTTAAGATCTTCGAGGATCTTTTTCGACATCACGGGTTCCTCCCTCACATTGCGATACCTTACCTGATCTTTTTTGATAAAACATCTAACATATCCCTGGTCATCGTCTCGAGGTTATACTTTGGATTCCATTTCCACTCACTGCGGGCTGCCGAGTCGTCAAGTGAATCGGGCCAGCTGTCGGCGATTGCCTGCCTGACAGGGTCTATTTCATAGTTAATCGTAAATTCAGGAATATGTTTTTTGAGCTCCCTGTACAGCTCTGCAGGGGTGACAGTTATAGCAGACACATTGAAAGCATTACGGTGAACCAGCCCGGCCGGATCAGCATTCATTAACTGCACTGCCCCTTCAAGGACATCCGGCATGTAGATCATATCGATTGAACTGTCTTCTTTTAAAAAGCAGGTGTAGCGTCCTTCTCTTAAAGCAGCGTAAAAAATATGAACGGCATAATCTGTTGTGCCACCGCCAGGCAGTGCGGCATTGGATATTACACCCGGGTACCTGAGTCCCCTGATATCCAGGCCATATTTCAAATGGTAATAGTCACAGAGCAGTTCTCCGGACACTTTAGAGACGCCGTATATTGATGTTGGCCTGGTCAGGGCATCCTGCGGTGTCTTGACTTTGGGCGCATCCGGGCCGAATACGGCGATGGAGCTGGGGAAAAATATTGAGCATTGTGGCTCCCTGGCCGCTTCCAGAATGTTTACCAGGCCGTTCATATTTATTTCCCACAGTGTTTGCGGATCTTCTTCTCCTGTGGCGGATAATAGCGAAGCCAGGTGGTAGATAGTGTTAATGCCATGTTTCCTGATCACAGCAGAAATATCCCCCGGTTTGGTAATATCGAGCAGTTCAAAGGGGCCCTGATCAATAAAAGAGCACTCCGGTTTTATTCTCCGCCCTGAAGCGACAACATGATCGGGTCCGTAGAGTTCACGCAGGTAAGGAACAAGCTCTGTTCCTATCTGCCCCATAGCTCCGGTTATCAATATTTTCTTTTTTGACATAGACAGCCTCCTGAATTAATCAGCTTTTCCCCGGCTTAAAAATATTTAAGTGGATGCCGGTTAATTAACTATTCGTTATTTTTAGAAATATCCCTTGTTAAAAAGATCTATTGATTACTTTGTGACGATGTGGTTAAATAATTTTACCGCTCAAACATTTCGGGCGCCCGTAGCTCAGCCCGGATAGAGTGACTGACTTCGAATCAGCAGGTCGCAGGTTCAAATCCTGCCGGGCGCACCAGTAAAATAAGGGGTTCTGGAGTTGTAAAGCAATTCCAGAACCCTTTTAGTGTGCGTATGGTGTGCGGTTTTTAAATTCTGTATTGCATATTGCTAAAAATTAAATCCTGAAGTTTGTCTGGTGCTTCTTTTTGCATGTCCGGTAAAACGTGGGAGTAAATATCCATATTAAGGGTGGTACTGGTATGCCCTAAACGCTCGCTAACTATTATGCTATTTCTTTAGCTGAAATGAATCGCTTAAATCTATATTCAATGTTAAAATTAGAGGCAAATATAAATGCCAGTCAAATAGATTTACCATCAGCTGCGGAGGTATCCTATTGCATATCATAGATAAGGCGGCTCATTTCCCGGGTCAGCACTGCGCCAGTACCGGAATCAGAAACCTGGTTAATTTCCATGGCTTTAATTGGAGCGAGGAGATATGCTTCGGCATCGGCGCGGGTCTCGGCATCTGGTATCTTTCTTTTCCCGGTGTTTCACCGAGCCGCTTAATTCACGTCCGCTCAGAAGACATCGAAACACAGTTTTTCAAACGCATAGGATTTCCTTTTCAGTGGGAACAATACGAAGACCCCGCAGCAAGCGAGCAGGCCGTAATCGACAAGCTAAAGGACGGCTTGCCGGTAATGCTGCAAACAGATATTTTTTACCTGCCCTATTACAATTCAAAAACACATTTTCCCGGACATGTTATAACTGCCTGGGGTTACGATCTTAAAGAAAGATGGTTTTTGATAAGCGACACGGAAAGAGAAGATTTTATTAAAGTCTCCTTTGACGATATGCGCAAGGCACGCTACACGGATTTTGGTTTCTTCCAAAGCAGGGGAAATTTTTTTGCCCCGGAAAAGCTGGACTGTCCAAAAGATATCGCACCGGTCATCCGCAAGGCGATAGCGGACAACAGCAGCGCGCTGCTTAACAGCGCTACAGAATTTAGCGGACTTGTCGCTCTGGAAAAATGGGAACAGGAGCTGCAAAATTGGGCAGAATTCAAAGACTGGAACTGGACTGCCCGCTTTACATACCAGGTTATTGAAAGAAGAGGTACCGGTGGCGGGGGATTCAGGCTGCTTTACAGCCGATTTTTAGAAGAAGCTGCTGCCTGCTTGCCGCAAATTGAACTTCTTGGCTTATCCGGCATGATGCGCGAGGTTGCTTCTGCCTGGACGGAGCTGGCAGAAGCCTTAAAAATAGCTTCGGAAAAAGAAACATTCGAGTTTGAAATTGTAAAGCCAAAACTGAGACAGCTAAATAAACTGGAAACGGCTTATCACCACCAGGCTGTAAAGCTGGTAGAAACCCGGTAATGCCGGCATCAGCAATGTTCTACTTTCTCTCCATTTATCAATAGCCCTGTTTTTGGCATAACGCAACCTAATGATGACCTAAAACCGGTTTACCTGGAGGAAGCATGCTTCAGACAGAGCTCTTCATCTGGTAGCTGCGAATAGTCATCTTCATAGCGGTTATTATGGTGATTATCTATATCCGGATACTTAAGGTCACCTGCAAATGTAAGCTGTTCTGTATGCTGCGCCTGATCCGGCACAAATTGA
>JAHYJM010000136.1 GCA_019428945.1 Bacillota bacterium
TCTTTTCCTGCAAGAATAGAGTGCTCTTCGGGAGTTTGTTCGCGATGATCGCCTGTAGCTGAGATAACGGCGATATCCTGATCTGTTACTCCTCCCCGGTTTAATTCATTTAATAAAAAAGGCAGGAAACGATCATGTCTGACCCACTGGCGGGTCATATCGCCGATAACGATTACAACTTTCTCTCCCATACTGACCAGTTCAGATAACCGCGGAGAGCCGATCGGTTTTGCCAGCGCTTCACGGATAAGCTTCTCTTCGCTTTTACCAGTAGGAAGAGGCTTGGCTTCAAGAACTGCTATAACCTGTTCCTCGGGCAGATCAAATGCAAGACTGTGATCACCGTAGAGAAAATCAGCTTTCATTTAAAAAACCTCACTTCTCTTCATAATAAATTCCATCAACGATCTGACAGTAAATTACCCCGGACCATTACAAGATTTACTTAAAGATCAAAAATCTTACCGGGGTTAAGAATATTGAGGGGATCAAGGGCGCGCTTGATATTTTTCATTGTCTCAATTTCATCTTCGCTGAGGACCAGGGGCAGGTAAGCTTTACGTTTGTGACCAATACCATGCTCGCCGCTGATGGTGCCGCCCATGATGTGAACTTCACGGTATAGATCACTTAAAATGAGGGGAAGAGTAACCTGCCACTTTTCAATGGGTATATCGGGTTTGTTTACAATTGTTGCATGGAGGTTTCCGTCACCCGCATGACCGTAACAGGGGATGATGACATTATATTTTTCAGATAACACTTCCAGGCGGTTAATAAGATCTGGTATACGGCTAACCGGCACTACTATATCTTCAATACTTTGCACTGGACTGAGTGCTTTGAAAGCTTCGGCAACATGCCGTCTTACTTTCCATATTTTTTCCTGATCAGCCGGCCCTTCGGCAATAAATGCGTCAAGCGCCCCGTTTTCAAGGCAAAGTTCTCCAACATTAAGGCAGTCTTCACGGACAAGGTCGGCATCATTTCCATCCATTTCAATGATCAGAACTGCCCCGCTATCGCGATAGCGTTTCGATTCTCCCAGGTAATCGCTGGCGGTGTCAAGAGATAATTTATCCATAAACTCGATCCCTGTCGGGATAATTGCTTTTTCCGTCATGATCAGGGGCACTGAATCTATCGCTGCCCGGATATCGGGGAAAAGGACCATCATATCTACTTTTGCCCGGGGCAGAGGTAAAAGCTTCACAAATATTTTAGTAAATATGCCAAGTGTGCCTTCCGAACCAACCATGAGCTGAACCATATTATAACCAGTTACATCTTTTACCCTTTTGCCGCCAAAGAGACAGATCTCCCCTGTTGGCATAACCACTTCGAGACCAAGAATGTAACGACCGGTTACCCCGTATTTAATTGCCCTGCCGCCGCCTGCGTTTTCTGCAACATTTCCACCGATATAACACATTTCAAGGCTCATCGGGTATCCTGCAAAAAATAGTCCCTCTTTTTCAACTTCTTTATTAAAATCATTGGTTACAACGCCTGGCTCGAGCACTGCAACCATATTTGCACGATCTATTTCAAGAATTCTGTTCATCCGCTCCGTTGAAATCAGGATACCGCCAGACAAGGGTACCGCTCCGCCGGAAAGACCGCTGCCTGCGCCCCTTGGTGTTACCGCTATCCTCTCGCGATTTGCCAGCTTCATTACTGCTGATATTTCCAATGCATCTGCCGGCCTGACCACAACTTCAGGCATAGATGAATAGGCGGGATCGGAGACTTCATCATGACTATATGGCTCAATTTTACTCAAATCACCATGAATCACGTTATTTGAACCCAATAATTCCTGCAATTCTTTGATTATGCCTGGATTTACCCTGTTATAGGTGATCATTAATATCTCCTGTCCTGGTAGTTAGATTCTAAGGCAGGGGTTTTAGTTTACATAAACTCTTCAAGAATTTCCACTGCATCTTTTAAGACCCTGGTGCAAACCCTGGATTTTAAATTCTCATCATTAATTGCCTGCTGTCCCTCGGGTGTGCCCGGATCATGACCGAGAAGTTCCCTGCAGGTTATGACTCCATGGCGTTCTCTGAACTTCCCGATAAATTTATTGGCAAGTTCATATCCTTTATCCTTGGTTTCCTGGTCTTCAGGCTCTCTCATCCCATATTTTAAACCGAGAACCATCAAGGCGCCGGTTATGCCGCCGCACATTCCACCGCTTCTGGCTATGCCTCCGCCAAATATTGCCGCTGTCCGGGCATGCTCGTCTTCCATTTCAAAATCGGAGGCAAAAGCGATTAAAACTGAGTGAGCGCAGGTAAAACCCGAGCCTTCCCTGTAATTGCCAAGCGCTCTTTCCAGGTGTTCCATTACATAGACCTTCTTTCATCTTAAAAAGTCGGAGAAGACCTTACTTGAAGGCCTTCTCCATTGTATCCTTTTAATTGCAATTATATTAGAGGAACAAGAGCCCGAGGGAAATTATAATTCCTGAATAGAGCAGGGCTATGATACAATAACCCATGATATCGCGGGCATTAAGCCCCGCAATACCGAGAGCAGGCAGAGCCCAGAAAGGTTGAATCATGTTTGTCCAGGCATCACCCCAGGCAATTGCCATCGCCGAACGGGCCGTATCGACTCCCAGCTCAATTGCGGCAGGGACAAGAATAGGCCCCTGCACCGCCCATTGACCACCACCGGAAGGAACAAAAAAGTTTACTATGCCCGCGCTGATAAAAGCGAAGAAGGGGAAAGTGAACTCCGTCGATATGTTAACAAACCACTGCGATATCAGCGCAGCCAGTCCTGAACTGATCATCATGCCCATAATACCGGCATAAAAGGGGAACTGAAGAATGATACCACCAGAACCCTTTACAGCTTCATACAGGGCAGTTATGTAACGCCTGGGAGTCCAGTGAAATAGAATGCCGGCAAAGAGGAATATGAAATTAACGATGTTCAGGTTAAGTGAGCCACCCCCACCAAAGTAAAAGATTAGGTAAACCAGGGCGCCCAGGGTTAAAATAAGGGAAATAACAGGCGAATTTTCGATTTTTTCAGCCGGTGTTTTAACTTTATCTGCATCTTCAATTTCTACCTTTGTTTCAAGTAAAGCAGGATCAATTTCAAAAGTTTCTTCCTTAGAAGGAATCATGAAACGAACCAGGAAGGGTAGGGTTACGATTAGGACTATTGCAATAATTAAGTTATAGCCGGCAAAGATTGTCTGACCGACATTTATGCCGCCTGTAAGCTCAAAAGACCAGTCTGTAGGGGTAGCAAGAGCGAGGGGGATAGAACCGGCAAGACCTCCGTGCCAGGTGAGAAATCCAATATAGGCGCCGGCAATAAGCAGGCGGTAGTCAACTCCTTTAACCTGGCGGGCCATTTCTCTGCCGAGCAGTGCTCCTACAACGAGGCCAAAACCCCAGTTAATCCAACTGGCTATCGCTGCCACGAAAACGGTAATCATGATTGCACCAACCGGTGTCTTTGCTGCCGATGCAATCGTCTGAAGCACCTTCTTTACAGGAGCGCTGTTGGCCAGAGCATGACCTGTCACCAGCACTAAAACCATCTGCATTGAAAATGTCAGCAGGTTCCAGAATCCGCCTCCCCAGTGTTGTACCATCTGGTATGCAGAGTTGCCTGTAAGGAAAATACCTCCGAGGAATACGATAAAGGTAAGGATTACAGCAAACAGAAAAGGATCGGGAAGATACTTCTGCACCAGGGCTACAAAAAAGTGAGTTAAACGTCTAAACATCACATTTCTCCTTTCTTTATTTATCCCAGTGACTTTCCGGATTTAACTGCCAGTTTACCAGGCTCCACCTCCTCAATTTTTAGTTCGGACGGTACTGTTCCAGATCTATTACCTGGGTGCGGGCTACCATATCGCCTACCCGCTGCCCTTTTTCATGGATGAGGGCAATTATCGGCTCGGCGATTCCTGCCAGAGCGTTAAGTACCGGCACCCAACTGAATACAGCTGTAATAATCCAGGCGAAAATATTGCGCACAAAAGATTTCCCCTTGTTGCATGGTCTATTGTCATCAAGATTAACAACCATGAGGCCACATATTTTCTTACCCCAGCTCTGACCGGCACCAAATCCATCCCGGAAAAGAAAATAGAAGAGACTCCAACCTCCTCCGATGATTATTGCCAAAACCATGAAAATGATCATAACCACATTCGGTGCGGACTGGTATGCGCTGCCGTAATAATCATATGAACGAACAACAGTAAAAAATGGAATTAGGCCAAGGGGAACCAGGATCGCTACCGGTATACCGCCGATTAAACTGTCGATTATGAAA
>JAHYJM010000137.1 GCA_019428945.1 Bacillota bacterium
CAACCAGTGGATCATTGTCAGACTCAATGATCAGCACCGCTATATCCAACGCAACCGGATCCGGCGCTTCAAATGGGTCAACCACGCAATGAAAGCGACCGATAACCTGTTCTTTACTCATCCTGCCTCCTGTCTGCTCCAACCCAAAAGCCAGGACTAGCTCGGAATACTCTGCAGTGGGATAGACACTTTCACGGATACTGCCACTTAAGACATTCATGATCAGCCACTCAGGCAGGTATGGCAAGAGTGTACCTATTACCCTATTTTGCTCAGCAATGAGATCGTTGGGGGGGAAAGTATTTGCAAACACAGCACTTTTTACCCTATTCGGGTAGTTGGCAACCAGGTACTGGGCAAAATAGCCGCCCAGTGAAGACCCAACCAAATTGACCTGGTCAATTCCTACTTCATCTATTATGGCCATGACACCCATGGCCATTTCAGTTAAACTGCCCGCAGCAGGATAAGTCATGGCAATGACGCGGTATTTTTCCTGTAAACCCTCCATTTGCTGCCACCAGATGTCATAAGCACCAGTCATACCGTGCAGGAATACTATTGTATTCTCACCCTGCCCCATCACGACATATTCCCAGGGCTTACCCTCAACTACAACTGTTTTCAAGGGATTAGCTTCGCGAAAAGCAACCAGCGAACCTGCAGTTTCCTGATCCACATCAGCATATAGCACTTCGAATGAAGGTTTGGAAACAGGCCAGATATAGACGATAATTATAATAATGAGCAAGAGCAGTGGAATGAACCATTTAAACCTGTTTTTCATTATATTACCCCCTTTTACCCCTTAGTTTTTTTGTGAGAAATCTGAGCTACCGCATCTTTATCCGCGACCTAACTAGAGAAGTTCAAAGCGCCAGTGCTGGCTGTTTGCTCCAGATAGGTATTAGATCTTTGCATGCTCAATTATTTCCCCCAATTGTTTTTCAATGTATTCTTTACCGGCAAAACGGCCGGGGGCGGTGCTGTGCATGGCATAGCCACCTGAAAAAACGCCTCCACCGTTTTCAACGATTTGGCGAATGTTGCTGTAGACACCCTCGGTGCCAGATCCCTTATCGTCCGCCTGGAATGTAATTACGGTAACATCTTTACCCTTGAAATCAGCTTTATTAAGAAAAGCGTTCATTGCCGGGGTAGTTTTTCCGCCCCAGATAGGGGTCATCAGGTATAGCGAAGTATGTTTTTCGGCTTTTTCCCAGGGGTCTCCCACCAGCTGAGATGTTTTACCGGAAACTGCCTGATAGCCACTTTTAATAAAACCTGTCAGTCCCTTACGCCCTTTTGCTTCAATTAGTTCAATTAATTCCGATCCCTTTTTATCCGCGATATATTCAGCCCCGGTTCTTGTGTTATTACTTCTCGAATAATAAATAACAGCTGAAGACATATTACCAAACCCCCTTTGCCGATATAAAGATTAAATTGATCAACTTAATTTTAAACGCCTTATTCTTTTTTAGCAATTACCTTTTAAGGGGGTTTTATTGTGGGTTCCTTTTATTCCTTTAGAATCCAAAGATCTCAACCTCAGTGCCGAGGGCAGTATTAATTGCTTTAAAGTGCTTGTCGAGAGTGCAAATCGAGCAGTGATTATTTATGGCAACTGTATAGATTATTAAATCGGCCAGGGGAACTGTTATCCCTTTACTTCTTAGCTGTGCTCCGAATGTACCGGCATCAAACCAATCCTGATCGGTAATTTTCAGCAAGGGAAGACTCTCCAGCGAAGCGGTAAAAGTCTCTTTTTCTTTTTCGGTTTTCAGGCCCTGGATCAGTTCGGTGATCACCGGACCCGTAATGTAGACAGAGTGGGCTTCCCGGTCATGAACCATGGCGGCAACGATTGGGTTACCTTTGAAATACTCCACCCAGGCTGAAGTGTCGATTAATATGTTTTTCATCGATCGCTCTCCCTTAACTTCCGCATGGCCTCTTCATCAAACTCAACCTTTCCGATCAGTGATTTAAGCTTTTCCATTTTTTTCATCCGCAAGGCATCGCGCAAGGCAGATTCGATTGCTTTTGACCTTGACTCAGCCTTGTAGATTGTCTCGGTTTCTTTGATTAGTTGATCGTCAATATTGATCGTTGTGCGCATTACAGCATCATCTCCATATTCATTTAGTTGCATATAGATTATATGCAACGCTATGCATAATGTCAATTATTCAGAAGGGTTTTTGCTATAAGGGTATCTGATTTCAGATTCAAGGAAAGCTGCTTTCAGATATGCTTAATTTTTACTGCCCAAATATGCAGAACTTAGAGAATAGTGGAAGGCAAACTCCTATAAACGTAGTATTATTATAAAAGGCAATTTAACCGGGGTTATCTGGTATCGCTGCGCCGCGGCCATAACACTCTGCGCATTGATCCACCGTTAAATATTGATGAAAAACTGCTGGACAACTTTATCGCGGAGCTGGAAAATGCGCTGAAAGGAATGTTTAATGAAAATGGAAAAAGGTGAAGCTGTGGAGCTGATTAAGGCAAAGGATTATAGCGATATGGGAGACTTCTGTTTGGTAGGAGGCTAATGATTTTGTATGATGTGCTTATAGTAGGTGCCGGACCGGCTGGTTCCACTCTGGCCAGAATGATTGGCGAAAAGTATAGAGTGCTTTTAGTTGATAAGAGATTTAACCCTGCAAACAGATCTATCCGCTCAAAATGTTGTGGTGGTTTGCTGGCGCCTGATGCACAGCACATATTGGGCACATTAGGGTTAGCTCTACCTCGCGATATACTTGTCGGCCCACAAATATTTAAAGTTCGTGCTATTGATCTGCAATCGGGCTTAGATAAATATTACCAGCGTTTTTACATAAATTTGGATCGGGATAAGTTTGATCACTGGCTGATTTCATTATTGCCGCAAAGCGTTGAAACTAAATTTGGTAAACACTTAGTTAGAATTGAACCGGGAAACCCTATCCGGGTACATCTTCACGGAGATAACCGCTCGGAAACACTGGAATGCAGAGTACTGGTTGGAGCCGACGGCGCTGCTTCGGCAGTACGCAGGCAGCTATTCACTTCAGCTGCGACTCCGCGCAGCTATCTGGCCATCCAGGAATGGTTCCCAACCACAGAAATAATGCCTTATTTTTCAGCGATCTTCGAACCAGCGATTACCGATTTTTACTCCTGGATCATACCCAAAGAAAACTATCTCATAATGGGTGCAGCGTTACCACCTGGTAAATCTGCCCGGCATAGATATTCCAGGTTAAAGCAGGCACTAAATAACTATGGTTTTAACCTGGAAGACAGCATAAAACAGGAAAGCGCACTGGTCCTACGCCCCACTGGACCTGGACAAATTATTACCGGAAGAAACCAGGTTCTTTTAATAGGAGAAGCAGCAGGGTGGATCAGCCCCAGTTCGGCAGAAGGGTTGAGTTACGCCTTTACCAGCGCTCTTTTTGCTTACCAGTCTCTCAACGAAGGGTTGGTTGCTCCGGCAGAAAGATATCAGAAAATAGCACGTTCCCTTTCCAGAAATATCAGTAACAAATTGATAAAGAGTTCCTTAATGTACTGTGCCCCATCAAGGCGCGCAATCATGGCTTCGGGACTTTTTACCATGAGGGTGGAAAATACTTTATGAAATCGTTTGAACCCCACTACATTGTTGCTGTGACCAAATAACCAGCTTGACCAATGTAGACACCCGGTATATACTAAGGGTGAGGTGAAGCAGATGTATACAACTATTCAAAAGTGGGGAAACAGCCGGGCAGTCCGGCTGCCGCGATCAATTATAGAAAAAGCGGGGTTGAAAGAAAAAGACCAGGTTGAACTGGTGGTAAAAGACGGCAATATTACGATTATCCCCGTTAAAAAGCACCTGACCTTAAGAGAACGTGCCGCGGATTATCATGAAACCTACAAACCGAGTGAATGGGATACAGGCAAATCAACCGGTAATGAGATATGGTAAATAAATATACTCCCGAACAGGGCGATATTGTCATGCTTAACTTTAATCCACAGGCCGGCCACGAACAAAAGGGTAGAAGACCAGCTTATATAGCCAGCAACAAAGACTTTCATAACCTTACCAATCTGGCCATTGTCTGCCCGATCACAAGTACAATAAAGGGCTTCCCCCTGCATGTTCCCCTTGATGATCAAACCGTAACAACCGGGATAATCATGTGCGAACAGGTTAAGTC
>JAHYJM010000138.1 GCA_019428945.1 Bacillota bacterium
CGCCCCTGACAGACTGAGGTTCGATTTTAACCATTTTTCTGCTCTCAGCCGGGAAGACATTAAGGCGGTTGAAGAAGAAGTAAATAGAATGGTATTAGCCAATTTGCCGGTTAAAGTTGAAGTCACTTCAATTGATGTGGCGAAGGAGAAAGGCGCTACTGCTCTCTTTGCTGATAAATATGAAGAAGAAGTCAGAATGGTATCTGCCGGTGAATATACCAGGGAACTTTGTGGCGGGACCCATGTATCGGCAACCGGTAAAATAGGGCTCTTCAAGGTGGTATCTGAGGAAGGAATCGGTTCGGGGTTGCGACGCATTGAAGCAACTGCCGGTATGATATCATACCGGCAAACAGTTGAGCGCGACAACCTGATAGCAGCCATTGCTGATGATTTAAATACTTCCGAAAATCGTCTCGAGGAAAAGGTTCGGGACTACATTACTGAGCACAGGCAGCTCCAGAAGCAAAATCAGGAGCTAAAGCATAAAATGGCTGGTTTAGAGGTAAATACTTTAACTTCAACCGTAAAAGAGATAGACGGCGTTAATTTACTTTCAGCAAAGGTTGAAGCCGACAGTATTGAATCATTGCGAATGATTATGGATGAAGTAAAGGGCAGCATCAGCTCTGTTCTGGTTGTTTTAGGCGCGGTGAGTGACGGCAAGGTAATTCTGGTTGGTTCGGCAAGCCCGGATCTGGTAAAAAGAGGTATCCACGCCAATAAGATAATCAGGGAAGTAGCCTCACGCGTTGGCGGAGGCGGGGGTGGAAAACCAGAGCTGGCCCAGGCAGGCGGTAAAGATCCTGCCGCCTTGCCGGAAGCGCTTTCAGTAGTTGAAGAGATGGTGCGTGAGATATTAAAAGTCTGATAAGAAAATGAATCAGCTATTTTTGGCATAAATAAAAGCGGGAGGACTGACCATGGGCGACAATCATGAAGAAACTGTTCTGTTTAAGGTGGAGGGTGAAGAGGTTGATAACAAGGCCAGGAAAATACTGGTTACTGTTTATCAGGCCCTCAAAGAAAAAGGTTATAATCCCTTAAATCAGCTTGTTGGTTACCTGTTATCAGGTGATCCCGCCTATATAACCAGCCATCAAAATGCACGCAGCTTAATTCGGCAGGTTGAACGCGATGAGCTGCTTGAAGAGGTGGTTGGAATTTACCTAAAACTGGCAGAAAAAGATAAACTGTAATGGGAATGGTTACAAGTTGCGTCTACTAGGAATAGATCCCGGAGAAAAAAGGATTGGGCTGGCGATTAGTGATCCCCTGGGTATAACTGCGCAGGGCTTGGCTGTAATTCATTACACGACAACAGAAGAAGTTCTTGCAGAAATTATCCGTGTCTGTCGTGAATATGAAGTAAGCAGGGTAGTTATCGGCAATCCGATCAATATGAGCGGTTCAAAAGGTGCCGCTTCCGAGAAGGCGGAAACTTTTGCCGGTCTGCTGCGTGATAAATTAACTATACCGGTTGTAATGATCGATGAACGCCTTACTTCAAGCAGCGCAGAAAAAGTCTTGATTTCAGGTGGGGTAAGCCGAAAAAAACGCAAAGCTGTAAAAGATAAAATAGCAGCTGTTTTAATCCTTGAAACTTACATGGCTTTAAATAAGCCGACTAACAGAGAGGTGTAACATGAGCATAAACGGAGAAGAACAAACAGAAATTATTATATTGGTGGATGAAGATGGCAATGAGCATAACTTTGCCATGGTAGATCGATTCCAGGTAGACATGAATGAATATGCGGTTTTAGTGCCCGCTTTGTACATTGAAGATGATGAAGACGGGGATGAAGTAGATTTTGAGGATGAAGCATATATCTTCCGTATTGATCTGGAAGAGGGCGAAGAAACACTTGTCGAAGTGGAAGATGAAATTGAGTGGAACGAAGTTGCAGCCATCTGGGAAGAACGCTTGCAAAGCCTTGATTATGCAGATGATGATGAACTTTAACAGGCAGGGGTAAGCATTTTATGAAAACCATTATATGGATACTGATCATATTGCTTGTATTAACTGCCGGAGGCGCAATAGCGCTCTTTTCAGTTTACAATGATATGCTTGAACCGGTAAATCCTGACGCACCTGAGAGTTTCAGACTGGTAGAAATTCCACAGGGTGCAAATACTGAGGCAATAGGAGAACTGCTTTTTAATGAAGGGTTAATCCAGAATAAACTGGCCTTTCGCTTCTACGTCCGTCAGCGTAACCTGGGACAGGGTTTCATTGCCGGTCTTTACAATCTGAGCCCGACTATGGATATGGAAGAAATTATTGCAAAAATACAGAGTGGAGAAGTTTATTCCGAAACTGTTTGGTTCACAATTCCGGAAGGTTTTACAGTTGAACAGATCGCTGCCAGGTTGGATGAAGCCGGTTTGGTAAGCATGGAAAGTTTTCTTGCTATCTGCCGGAACCCATCACCCGGCCTTTTGGAGAGCTTCTCTTTTTTGAAAGAAGTTGAAAATCCCGATATAGAATTTCTGCTGGAAGGTTATCTTTTTCCTGATACTTATGAAGTGTATTCTAATGCCACTGAAGAAGATATAATCAGCATCATGCTTAATCGCTTGGAACTAATTCTCCATGAACTTGATTACAGTTCACGCATGCCTTCGTTAAACTTATCCCTGCATGAACTGCTGACGATAGCCGCTTTAATCGAGAGAGAAGCACGGGTTGACCATGAACGAAGCACAGTTGCCAGCGTTATTTATAACCGCCTGGCTATCGGGATGCGTCTGCAAATTGATGCTACAATACAGTATATTTTAGAAGAACCAAAGGAATTTTTGCTGTATGCAGATCTTGAAATTCCATCACCGTATAACACTTACCTTAACAATGGACTGCCCCCCGGACCGATTGCCGCTCCGGGCAAAGAATCAATTGATGCCGCATTAAACCCGGACAGTACAGATTATTTTTATTACAACTATAAATATGACGGAACCGGGGAGCATTATTTTTCCCGCACCCTTGAAGAACATAATCAAAATGTAACCCGGGCAGAAGCAAATTTACCGTAAATACATCTGCATTTAAAATAGTGCAAAATTATTACAGATATTATAGAAATAACGTATGTATGAAAGATTCTTAAAATATCATTTTATTAGGGAAGGATTTTATTTATAAAGGTTGAATTAATAAGCATAAATAGAAATAAATAGATAAAAAGCAGGGGCTAAAATGCCAAATAAAGAGATTAGTGCTACAAAGCAACAAATCAAGATTCATACCCTCGGCAAATTTTTCATTCGCCGTGGTGACAATGTCCTTTCTGAAAGCAGCAGTCGCTCTCGCAGGATGTGGGAGGTTTTTAAATACCTGCTTTCTCATCGCAACAAGTCATTTTTCCCGGAAGAAATACTTGACAGAATTTGGCCTGAAAAAAACTACAGCGATCCCAACACAGTGATGAGAGCTCAGATGTTTCGCCTGAGACAGGCTCTTAATGATGATAAACAGGACAATAGCCTGTCTTCAAATATCATCTTTTCACAGGGCTGTTACCGTTGGGAAGCTAAGGTTAACTGCTGGATTGATACTGATCAATTTGAAATCTATGTTAATGAGGGAAAAAGCAAATATACTTCTAACCCTGACGCTGCTATAGATTCCTACAATAATGCCATAGAGCTTTACAAGGGAGAGTATCTACCCGAATCAGCTTTCAGTGAATGGGTTGTGCCCGTGCGCGCCTATTTCCATGATTTATATCTAACCTCTGTTTACGATCTGATAGAACTATACAGAACGAAGCATGCAAACGACGAAATCATTAAGTTATGTGAGCAGGTTTCATCTATTGATTATTTCGAGGAGAAAATACACATAAAGTTAATTGAAGCTCTACTGACAGAAGGACTGACGAACAGGGCCAGGGCGCACTATAATGAGGTAACATCAGCTTATTATCGAGAACTTGGGGTAAAACCATCAAATGAACTTAAAAGTCTCTACCGACTAATCTCTCTGGAATCTGGTAGCTTTGAACTCGATCTCGGCACTATCCAGGAGGGGCTCAAAGGTAAAGAAGTAGTAAATGGCGCATACTTTTGTGACGCTGATCTGTTCCGTTATTTCTATAAACTTGAAAGGCTGCGCGGTGAAAGAAGCGGCAAATCCGTACTGCTCTGCCTGATCACAGTTACCAACCCTGATTACAGTATTCCATCTGCACCTCCTTTAAAAGAAGTAATGAATAACCTTCAGGAAG
>JAHYJM010000139.1 GCA_019428945.1 Bacillota bacterium
TTGGGCAAGGGGAACTGGTCACAATCGACTTTGGGTCGGTATTTAACAAATATGCTACCGATATGACCAGAACCGTTGCGATTGGGGCTGTTGATGAGCGCCAGAAGGAAATATATGATATTGTAAGACATGCTCAGGAAAAAGGGTTCCAATCGATTAAGCCGGGAATTACAGCGAAGGATGCAGACAGCGCCGCCCGTGTTATAATAGAAGAAGCTGGCTACGGTGAATATTTCGGTCATGGCCTGGGTCACGGAATCGGGCTCGAAACCCACGAGCAGCCGGCCCTCAATAAAAAAAATGAAGCGGTTCTGGAGCCCGGTATGGTTATAACGGTAGAACCTGGTATTTATATCCCCGATTTTGGAGGAGTTCGAATCGAAGATATGGTTCTGGTAACAGAAACCGGGGCGGAGCGGCTGACAGAAAGTACCCGTGAACTAATCATAATCTAATATTTAATATGCAGACGAAGGGCAGGAGTTAGCAATGATTTCAACAAACGATTTTCACACCGGAGTTACAATAGAAATGGATGGCGATATCTTTATCGTGCTTGAATTTCAGCACGTCAAACCGGGTAAGGGCCAGGCATTTGTCCGTTCGAAGCTGAAGAATATGCGCACAGGTTCTATCGTTGATAAAACTTTCAGGGCCGGTGAAAAAATGCCAAAGGCCCACCTGGAACGAAAAGAAATGGAGTATCTCTATCGTGATGATGATACATTTCATGTCATGGATACGGAAACATATGAGCAAACTACCCTTTTACCTGAACAGATTGGGGATGGTGTAAAATATCTGAAGGAAAACGACAGGATTACCGTTGTCATGCACGGTGAAAAAGTAGTTGGAGTAGAGGTGCCTCTTAATGTTAATCTGAAGATTACAGAAACAGAACCGGGCCTCAAGGGCGATACTGCTTCCGGGGCTACAAAGCCGGCCACCGTTGAGACAGGTGTAGTGGTCATGGTTCCTCTTTTCATAAATGAGGGAGATACAATTAAAATCGACACCCGTACAGGGTCATATATTGAGAGAGTTTAAAGTAAATTAATTAATTTTAAGGAGGTTTCGCGATGACTGAAGATCTGAAAGCGCGTGTATCTTATTTAAGGGGTTTCACAGAAGGACTGGAACTTGGAGAAGAAAGTAAGGAACAAAAAGTACTGCACCGGGTGATCGACCTGCTTGAGGAAATGACGGATGAAATTGAACAGCTAAGAGTCGATTATGAAGAACTCTTCGAGTACACTGAAGCTATTGATGACGATCTGACTGAGCTTGAGGATGACTTCTACGAAGATGAAGACGATTTATATGATGATGATTATGAAGATGATTTTGATGGCGGATTTTCAATAGAATGCCCAAACTGCCGTGAGATTGTCGTAGTTGATGACGATATTCTTGACCAGGAATCGGCAATTGAAGTTACCTGCCCAGGCTGCGGCGAAGTAGTCCTGATTGATGATGAAGACTGGGATGAAGAGTTGGAAGAATTACCGGAAGTTGAAGAAGACGAAGAATAAAGCAGAGCTATTTGGCGTAAGGCGAAATATTTTCCAATTTGAGCCCGGGGTCGGAGTCTGTTATAATCAAAGTAATTCCCTGTAATATGGACAGATGTTGTGAGGAAGATAATCATGTCAAATCACGGGAGGTTTTAATTATGGTAAACGAAGAAAGCCCGACTGTCTCAACTGAACTCGGTATGGTAAGAATTGCCGATGAAGTAGTTTCAATAATCGCCGGATTAGCCGCTTCTGAAATAAAAGGTGTTTCTTCAATGAGCGGGGGAATCGGCGGAGGGATCGCCGAAGTTCTTGGCCGCCGGAATCTTTCCAAAGGGGTTAAAGTTGATGTAGGTGCGGAAGATGCCAAAATTGACATTTTTATCATCGTTGAATATGGAGAACGCATTCCCGATGTGTCATGGAACATACAGGAAAGTGTTAAGAAAGCTGTAGAGACGATGACCGGCCTGAAAGTAACCTATGTGAATGTTCATGTTCAGGGAGTGCAGTTTCCTGAAACCGAGGAAGAAGCAGCAGCGAACGAAGAAGCAGAAGCAGCAGCAGCGAATGAAGCAGCAGCGCAAAACGAAGAAAAAGCAGCAGAGAAAGAAAAAAAATAGCTCAGGCGCAGTAATTGCTGCCTGTCAGATAAGCCTGCTAAACAGCAGGCTTATCTAAGAGCTTTGAAGGAGGAGTAAGCATGAAAACGGTTGTCCGGATCATTTTAGTTTTTTTAGGACTCCTGTTAATTGGCGCCGCTCTTTTCCTGCTGGCAGTGAGTTACAACCTCGTCCCTGGCCTGGCGATAAACATGCCGGATTGGGTCACTGAAACTGTTTTACTCGCCATCGGAGCTGGATTTTTGCTGGTAGCCTTATTTTTACTCTCTTTTGGTTTCAGGTCACCGAAAAAAGTTGGCAATGCGGTATTAAAGGGCAGTGAATATGGTGAAGTTCTTATCTCGATCACCGCTGTTGAAAACATGGTCCTGCGTGTAATTCAGCAAACCCAGGGGATAAAAGATGTAAGCAGAGATGTATCCTTTACCCCTGACGGTCTGGTGGTTAAGATTCACATCAGGGTGATGCCCGATGTATCATTACCGGGCTTGGTGACGGAACTTCAATCTAAAACCAAGGAATATCTTGAAGAGATAACCGGCGTGACTGTCCACGAAGTCAAGGTTGTAGTCGATAATATTATTCTTGATCAGGCTGTTACGAAAAAGTAGCAACCTGATCAAAGTTTGAAGGGAGGAGCATGCTTTGACCGAATTAAACTGGTTGATTATAATTAACAGGCACTGGGGCAAAATATTAGGCGGGCTGCTCGGTTTGATTTTTGCCCTGCTGGTGGTAAACTATGGATTCTGGCTGAGCCTCTTCATATTTTTATGTATCGCCATCGGTTTGTTAATCGGCTGGCGTTTAGACGTGAGCAATGGTCTTGGGCGTTTCCTGAACCGTTATTTCTCTTCAAGGGATGACCATTAATTCCGAAGAGTAATAATTAAACGTTAGACCTTTATAGTAAAATATATTAATCACGAACAGCGGAGGTTAGGATCCATTGTCCCGTCGCCTCGCAAGAGAAGTAGCTTTCAGGGCTTTATTTCAGATTGATATCGGCAGATGCAGAGCAGAATTAGCCCTGAGGCATTCGCTCGCAGATTTTCGATTAAGTGAAGATGAAGAGCAATTTATACGCGAGCTGGTTGTTGGCGCTGCTGATAACCAGCAGTTTCTTGATCAGCTGATTAAAAAAAACCTTGTCAAATGGGAGATAGAACGGCTTTCAGCTGTTGATCGAAACCTGCTCCGGTTAGCCCTCTATGAAATACTGTTCAGGCCTGATATTCCTTATGCAGTATCGATTAATGAAGCCCTTGAGCTGGCAAAAAAATATGGCAGCACCGGCGAAGCAGTAGGTTTTATCAATGGCGTATTAGATAAGGCCGTGGGAGAAGCCATTGAGCGTAAATCCTGAGAAAAAATTTTATTTAGGTGTTGATACTTCAGCTTACACAACCTCACTGGCTTTAGTAGACGAGGAAGAAAAACTGGTTTTTGACGGCAGAAAGGTTTTACCGGTTAAAGCAGGAGCGCTTGGCCTGCGTCAGTCTGAAGCTGTATTTTCACACCTGCAGAACCTTACAGTGCTTCTTGAAAACAAAGAACTTATTCTGAAAAAAAACTGCCTGGCTGCAGTTGCTGCATCTGCCAGGCCGCGCCCGGTTAAAGGTTCTTATATGCCTGTATTTAAAGTCAGCGAGGCCCTTGGTCTGTTTCTATCACGGACTGCGGGCCTTCCTTATGTTGATTCTTCCCACCAGGAAGGACATCTGCTGGCAGGGTTATGGTCGGCTGGTTTGCCGGCGGGAAGGTATCTGGCTGTTCACGTATCAGGCGGGACAACAGAATTACTGGAATTCGAGGAAATCAGCCCCGGCAGGTTACGTATAAGTATTTTAGGCGGCAGTGCTGATCTGAATGCAGGTCAGTTTATCGACCGTCTTGGCCTGTTAATGGGGTTAAAATTTCCGGCTGGTCAGGAGTTTGAAGCGCTTGCATCAGAATTCGAAGGACCTGAAGAAGCTGATATCACCCTGCCTGTTGCAGTAAAGAGTAGCGAAATAAGTTTTTCCGGGCCGGCAAGCCAGGCTGAAAGACTCCT
>JAHYJM010000140.1 GCA_019428945.1 Bacillota bacterium
TTAAACTGCTGTTGATTTGTTTTGAGCCTGGCCAGGCGGTGGAGCCCTGCGTGATGAGTCGCAGTACTGCCTTTTATATCATGGAAGGCAAAGGCGTGATTCTGGAAGAAGGCAACAGCGCCGAGGTTTCTAAGGGGTCGATGATACTGATTGACCCGGAGCTTGAAAGACAAATAAAGGCTGAAACCAAGATGACCGTTTTAGCCATCCAGTACTGCTGAAATGATTTGCCTGGGAAGAAGGAAATACTATGACAACTATTATTGTAATTTACAGCCTTTTGGCCATTTGCCTGGCCTGGTCTCTGCTGAAAAGCCGGCAGAAGACGAAGCAGTCTTTTAAAGTTGCCGCTATGGCGCTCTGGAAGATGGCTCCCGGCTTGCTGGCCATTGTTGGGATGGTAGGGCTGATTTTGGGCATATTGCCGCCTGAAAGGATCACACAGCTTGTCGGCGAAGAAGCCGGTTTCCTGGCCACTGCCACTGCTGCCGTGTTGGGAGCGGTTACCCTGATTCCGGCTTTAATATCGTTCCCCCTGGCTGCATCGCTGCTCAGGTCGGGAGCAACCGTAACCACCATAGCCGCATTTATTACCACCCTGGTTATGGTTGGCTTTGTCACTGCACCGATGGAAATTAAAGCCCTGGGGAAAAAGTTTACCCTGCTGCGAAATGGCTTAAGTTTTATCGCTGCCCTGATTATAGCCGGTTTGATGGGAGTGATTTTAGGATGAACCTGATTAAAAAGTTCAAAGCCCCTTTGCTGCTGGTTCTCATTTACCTGGTCCTGGCGATACTTTGGCCTGAAATTTCCGGGCGCTCTGCAAAAGTTGCTATTGATTATTTGCGGGAGATGGCTCTGATTATTCCTCCTGTCTTTGTTCTGATGGGCCTGCTTGAAGTGTGGGTGCCCAAGGAAAAGATTAAGAAGTTAATCGGCACCGGCTCTGGTTTAAAAGGGTTTTTCTTTTCCTTTTTGATGGGCACTCTGCCCACTGGCCCGCTCTACATTGCTTTTCCCATGGCGGGAACTCTTCTGCAAAAAGGAGCAAAAGTTTCAAATGTGGTGATCTTCCTGGGCGCCTGGGCAGCGATCAAAATTCCCCAGCTGCTGGTGGAAGCAGAATTTCTCGGGCTTTCTTTTACTGCACTGCGTTTTGGATTGACCCTTACTGCAGTTATTGTTATCGGCTTTATTTTGGAAAGGTTAATTAAGGCCGAAGAACTGCCGGAGCTGCAGGCAGGAAGCAATATCCCTGGTAGAACGTTCGGCGGTAGCAGAAAAAGCAGACCTCTTGTAAATTAGTTGGGTTTATTATACAAAAAGACTTTCCTGCTCCGATTACTTTTCAAGACCCCCTGGCAAGCAGATCAGCAATTGTAATAAAGCAAGAACTAGCGTCCCTTAGTTCTTGGAACCGACGTCTTGAAATGACACAAAAGAACCGTCCCTCCGTGTTATAATACCCTACCCTTACGCCAGTCTTCATATGCTATGGGCGATGCTGCTGCCCTTATGATTTTTTGCTAAAGGGGTTTCTAATAATCAGATCGTCTATGTATTGACCGCTGTTAAGATCTTCAGTCCATAACAACTTACAGCCCATCTGCTGAGCGCTGCTGACGATCATGGCATCCCAAAACGAGAGTTTATGCAATTTTTCAAGGTCGATCGCTCTTTTCAGATCTGCTAGTGTGGGCTCATGCAAACTCCACTGTCCGAGATCGGTTATAATTTGTGCCGCGCGTTCAGCGCTGATCGGCTTTGGTAGTTTTCTAGTCAGATTTACATACAGTTCCTGCAGCACCTGAATACTGATTACACCCTGCCTGGATTGCCACAATGATGAGATTAGCTTTTGGGCCTTTTCCCGTTTTAACGGTTCTGACAAGTCATAGGCATAAAGAAATATATTCGTATCGACGAACTGACGCTGGTTATTAATGCCGCTCATGGGTATCCTCCCGAGCCCAATTTACAGCCCCTTTTAAACCAAAATCGATTCCAGCTTCCATCAGCTTTAACTGCTGGCGTTGCGCTTTTCCGTATTGTTCTTCTTTTCGGACCAGATCTTCAATATAATTTGTAAGTAAGCCGGAAAGGGATTGGTCTTTTGCAACAGCCAGATGCTTAGCTTTTTTAAGGGTTTCCCTGGGAATTGACAGGGTTATATTTTGCCGTTCCATAATCTTCACCTCCACGTAAATGAGTTTATCACTTATTTACGTGTTAATCAACATTAATTTATCTGCGAAGAGGTCGAACTGCCTATGCTTAATCTCAAGGGCAGGTTTCCGCACTTATAACCCTAACTCCACTGGTTCTATTGCCCATATTTCAGTTTTTGATAATATACAGTGTATGAACAAAGACGCGCTAAACGTTGAGGTATTTATCTCGGACCTGATGATGGTGAATAAAGTGTGAACGCTGGAAGAACATTGTAAGGTTAAAAAATAATGAATCAGTGAATTTTGACATAGAATAATAAAAGCATCGGCCTTAGTTTTCGGCATACCCAGGCATTTTCTCGAGATAATGTGATTACATATATCAATCATTGCTTCAATGGAGGTTTGAAGACTATACTTGGCAGAATCATGTTTCTCAAAATCTTTTATAAAAATCTCCTCAGGCACTTCTTTCAGTTTGTTGAGCTTAACTAAATTTTCTTTAATCACCCTAAGCTTGCTTAATACTTTAGTTGTATCAATCACAAGAGTTAGTGTCCTCCTTTATAACTTCATAAGTATCTGCTTTCATTTTTTCCAGGGCTATTCCATGATCAAAGTAATGCTTTAATATATTTTCAACGAAATTCGCAGTTATAATTTTATCTCTTTCATAAATTATTTTACCCATTGCCAGCACGTGGTAGCTAATATCAACCCTTGCTTTGTTTAAATTGACCACATCGACATTATCGCTTTCGAGGATTAAAGTGATTTCAGCATCTATTAGCATTTCTTCTTTAAGGGTAAGAGCCTGGCTATATATTATTGCCAGATCAATATCACTTCTTTCATGGTCATATAATTCGGTTCCATATGAACCAAAAAGATATACTGTGGCGATAACATCCTGGCCGCAAAAAAAACTCTTTAAGTCATTAATCTTTTCTTTTATTAGATCTCGTTTCATATCTCAATCACCCTAATGGCATTATATAACAATCGATGTAACTATGCACTTGAAAGAATATTTCTGATGTTATGATGCTCTCTAGTGGCCTTGATTCTTGTTTTACGTTACAATAGCTATAACTTACTGGAGAGGGCGATATGCTTTGTGTGAATTCTGCCACCAACACGGCGAGGGTAAAAGATGGTACCTGCAAGCAGAAAACTATGCAGAGGATCTGCTAAGTGACCTGAACCGCCGGAAATATATCCATCATTTTTTTGAAAACCCTGATCGTCTGGGGAGAAATATTGGCCTGCTTGACGACCTGAACAGGCTTCCTTCCTTTGTCCAGACGGTAGTAAAGCCTTTTCTGATCAACAGGCAGAAAAAGAAACATTACGGCCAGGTTTTACCGATAGAAGAAATTGAGAAGATCTTCGGCTTTATCAACTCGGTGGTACGCCTGCCCTGTATCTGCCGCAAGGTAAGCATGGGGAGCGAGCAGCGCTACTGCTACGGCTTAAGTATGGAACCGGGACAGGAAACTGAAATGGGAAAACTGATCCGCTCTATCGGCGCCGACTATCTGACCGGCCCGGAAACCTCAGGCCTTGAAACGCTATCAAAAGAAGAGGCCTTAGACCAGTTCCGGGAGCTCGAGCATAAAGATCTGATCCATTCGGTCTGGACCTTTGTTACCCCTTTTATAGGTGGTATCTGCAACTGCGATATGAACTGCATGGCGATGAAGGCCACCAGTAAAGCTTACCCGGTGATGTTTAAGGCAGAGTTTTTGGCAATGATAGATATGGAGTCTTGCAGTGGCTGCCAGGCTTGTATCAGGTCCTGCCATTTTGGAGCGATCAGCTATAAGTTAAATGATGAAAAGGCCTATATTAACCCGCTGAAATGTTTCGGCTGCGGCATCTGCCGTGTTTCCTGCAGACAGGAAGCAATATCCCTGGTGGAACGTTCTGCGGTAGTGGAAGCTTCAAGCCTTTGGTAAGGCCGTCTGGCGATTTTATCCCACCCA
>JAHYJM010000141.1 GCA_019428945.1 Bacillota bacterium
TCCCTGTATGAACGGGCATGCAGAGTAAGGTCGTCATAGACGATGAGAACATCGCGTCCCTGCTCCATAAAATATTCGGCAATGGTTGTAGCGGCAAAGGGGGCAATAAAGCGCAAACCGGGAGGGCCGTCGCCGGAAGCGACAACAATAGTTGTATATTCCATCGCCCCATATTTGTGCAGCTGGGCGATAAATTTAGCCACATCTGCACCCATCTGGCCTATTGAGCAATATACACAAATTACATCTTTATCAGCCTGGTTAATAATTGTATCCAGGGCAATGGCAGTTTTACCAATCTGGCGATCACCCAATATTAATTCACGCTGGCCGCGGCCGACGGGGATGAGGGCATCCACCACTTTTAAGCCTGTTTGCAGCGGTTCTGTAACCGGCGATCTGGCCATAATCGGAGGCGCTTCGCGTTCTACCGGGCGGCGTTCACTGAAGTTTAGCGGACCCCGGTTGTCAAGCGGGTTGGCGGCAGCATCAATAACTCTGCCCAGCAGGGCTTCACCAACGGGAATATCAACAACACGGCCGGTGCGGCGAACCCGGGACCCGGATAAAATATGCTCGTCAGTGCCAAGCATGATCACCCCGATTTCGTTTCTGTCGAGGTTAAAAGCGATACCGGTTACCCCCCCGGGAAACTCGAGCAGTTCTTCGGATTGCACTCCGGCCAAACCGGAGACCCGGGCAATTCCGTTGCCAATTGAGATTACGGTGCCGCTTTCTTCTACTTTCGGCAATGAGGCATTCTCTTCAAGAGCCCTTTCAACAGCGCGATCGGTATATTCAACAGCGCTTTTCAGGGTTGAAAGGAGCGAACTATCAGCTGTTTTCTGACTGGTCACCGGCGGGCACCTCCCCGTTATCTTCAACAGGGCCAACCTGGTTTAATTCCTTAAGAATATCAGCTTCAATTCCTTCGAGGTAGCTGTCAATATTCCAGGAAACCCTGTAGCCGCCTGCTTCAAGCTCAAGGCCGCAGATTAAAGCGGAATCTTTTTTGTATTCCAGTTCAAGCTCAGCCTCGGAATCAGAATATATTACTTTTAACTTCTTTTTAAGATCTTTGATTTTATCCTCGCCGGCATCAAAGGCGCTGCTAAGATTCAACCTGAAATCGTTGGCTTTAAAACCTTTTTCAAGTTCACTGCGGTCGTGATCAGAAAGTTCACCAATTTTTGCCATGAACTGATTCCAGATAAGTTCTTCCAGGCGAGCATCGGCTAAATCATCAAGGCAGTGGCGGGCAAGCAAACAGGCCTGCAGGCCGATACGGCGGCGAAGTTCAATAATAAAGGCTTCTTTTTCGCGTTCAAGCGCCTCTTCCCAGCGGCGCCTGGTTTGATCAACTTCACTGCGGGCGTTGTTGAGCAATTCACTTTTTTCTTCTTCGGCATCAGAACGGGCTTTGTCCAATAATTCTTCCTGTTTCTGCTCCAGCTCTTCGTTCTTTTGGCGGTAAGCTTCTGTTTCCTGCTCAGCTTTCCGGCGGCTCGCTTCAGCTTCTTCCTCCCGCTCCACTATTTTTCTTTCGCGATCATCCATCATTTTTATGATCGGCCCGTAGAAAAAATGGCGCAGCAGGAAAACAAGAATGAGGAAATTTATAATCTGAAATATGATTGTATACCAGTCAATTATCATCTTTATTCTCCCGTTTATAAGGCTTCGTTTGCCAGGACCCTCTTACTGTAAAAAATAATTCCAGAAGGGGTTGGCAAAAATCAGAATCATCGTTACGACGAAACAGTAGATCGCGGTGGACTCAATCATGGCCAGACCGACAAAAAGTGTGCGGGTAATGGTATTTGCTTCATCGGGCTGCTGGGCGATCGAACTGAGCGCCTGGGATACAGCGCGTCCCTGACCGAGGGCCGGACCAACCGAACCGATTGCGATGGTTAAGCCGGCAGTAATTATAGATATGGCACCGATTAAACTTAAACCTTCCATTCTTGTTCACTCCTTTGCTATTGCTCGCTTTTCTTCTCCAAAGTCTGGTGAACCTGGCTGGCCGAGGCGATATAAACCATGGCCAGAATTGCAAAAATATAAGCCTGAATTAAACCTGTCAGCAAACCCAAAGCCTGCATAACTACAGGGAATATGAGGGGAGTAATTGTAAGCAGGATAGCGACAATTACTGTGCCGCTCATCATGTTGCCGTAAAGACGGACAGCCAGGGCAAGCGTGCGGCTTAATTCACCGATGATGTTAAAGGGCAGCATGAAAAAAGTAGGCTGGAGATACTGCCGTAAATAGTTCATTACACCCTGTCCGGCTATACCGAAAACAGGCACAGCTATAAATACGCTGATAGCCAGGGCGGCGGTTGTTGAAAGCGAACTGGTGGGAGCAATATAGCCAGGAACTATGGCCAACACATTTGAGATGGCAATAAAGAGAAAAAGGGTGCCGACAAAAGGCAGGTAAGGACCCGGTTCCTGGCGGCTCACCTCACGTATCTGGTTATTGATCACTTCAACGATTACTTCAAGCAGGTTCTGCCAGCGCGAAAGCGGTCCTTCGCTGGTCATTTTTCGGGTTATCAGCCAGGAGCCAAATGTGACAAAGATTATAATCAACCAGGTGAAAAAGATGGTGGCATTAATTTTAAACCAGCCCATTTGAAAATAAATTATTTCATCCGGATTGATGGTCATCTTTAGTAGGCCTCCTCTCCGGTTCTAGTTTATAAGCAAGAACAAAACGAATTGCAATAAACCCAACCATTGCGGCAAGCAGATTTTGCCAGCCGGTTTGCAGAAGCAGGTAAAAACAGGCAAGCGCTACGGAGGTGCGGACCAGAAAGCTGATAACAGATATAAGGTACGGGCGCCTGCTGCTGGTAATTTTTTGGACGGTCCACCAGAGTCCGCCGAAAAAGAAAAATCCGACCAGACAGCCAACCAGCATTGAAGGTAAAAGGTAAAACCAGTTCAGGGCAGTGAACCTCCTATCATTTTCCACCCTTACCCCGGCCCAATCTTCTTAAGGGACAGGGTGAGTGAAAGTCTTATGGTTTAATAGTAATTATTCTTCATCATTATCGTCATCAAAACGGCTTTCTTTATTAATCCAATACCACGCATTTATACAGCCGATGATCAGGCCAATAAAGAGCATCATCAGTGTCCATGAATAACTACTGGGCCAGGTGCGATCAATCCATACACCTATCGCTACGCCAATCAAAGTGGTTATAGCGATAGTCCAGCCGACCATGCCAAAAAGACCCAGCCCAAACCAGACTCCACGGTCACGATTACGTCTTGCTTTAAGGCGGCGGCTTGCTTTTCGCCCCACTGTTCCGGGCAGATTCCTGTCTTTTTTATCTTTATCGCTGCTCATCAGCGTTCTCCTCCCAGGCGGGTAAAGCGGCGCAAAGTGTCGGCCTCAAGACGGGCCATTACTGTACGTGCTTTCTTTTCGCTTTCACCCAGCACCTTCAGTTCATTTTCGACCAAATCTTCAAGGTGCTCCAGATCGTCGCCGGATACAGCCTGCGCGGCTGAAACATATACCTGGCCTCCCTGCTTGACAAGAATACCATCATCAAGCGCCAAAAAGTGCTCGTTGCCGTCAGGGGTTTGATAGTAAAAGATACCAGGGACCAGGGCAGCCACAAAATCGACATGCCTGGGCAGAAGGGTAAAGTGACCGTTTTGAGCCTCGGCGGAAACTTTTTCTACCTCGGTTTCTATCTGCACCCCGGCCGGTAAAAGTATTTTCAAATTCAGGTAGAACACCCCCACCTATATTTCTTCAGCAGGCTCTTCCTCAGGCTCTGGTTCTTTCTTTTTACCCGCTTTAGATTTAATTTCACCGATTTTACCGAGCATGTAGAGATCTGATTCTGAGCGTTCGGCGAACTGATCGCTTAAAATCCTCTCGCAGCCGTCAATGGCATCTTCAAGATCGACGACGCGCCCGCTCATTCCGGTAAATTGTTCAGTGGTAACAAATGGCTGGGTAAGAAAACGCTCCAGACGTCTGGCCCGGTTAACCACATGGCGGTCGTCCTGGGACAGTTCTTCCAGGCCGAGCATAGCGATTATATCTTTAAGTTCTTCATATTCCGCAAGGGTGCGCCTTACTTCCTGGGCAACCTGGTAATGTCTTTGGCCGACTATCAGGGGAGTAA
>JAHYJM010000016.1 GCA_019428945.1 Bacillota bacterium
TTCACCTTCAGGCATTGCAAGTTCCTGCGCAGCATTAAGATGAATCTGCAGCGCATCAGCATCAATCATTTTAATCGCTCTTAAAGCAAGCAGGGTGTCGGCATAGGAGCCTACATTGGCCCATAAACTGCCTCCGGGATTCAACATCCTTGCAATTCTAAAACTTCTTACAGCTTTCAGGCTCTTTGATTCAAGCGCAACCATCTGCGAACCCAGGGCCATCGGTATAGCCAAATTTTTTGCGGCCAGAGACAAAGATATATTTACTCTTAAGGCCAGATCTGTCCCGCCGGTCATGGCGTTAATAAAAAGGGGCGAACGATATGTTCGCCCCAGGTATGATGTTTCAAGACTGATCGACTGAAGATCACAGTCTGGCAGGCAATTATGGACAAAGCTGATCTCAGAAAAATCGGCCCTTCCCGGCATTTTCCTTAAAGCTTCGTAAAGGTGATCATTCTTACGATGCAGCCTGGACATTACTCCTGTCCGCCTTCCACCTTTTCTTCATTTTCAATATCATCTGCTATAGGTTCTTCGACAGTTTCTGTTTCTGCATTTGTCTGATAATCTTCTGTCTCAAAAAGATCGCCAAACACATCACCAAGGGTTACATTACCGTTTTCGGTACCGTTACCTGTTGATACATTTTGTGAAACCATAACACCACCGGCTTCTTTGATGCTGAGGCTGATCCTTTTTGATTTTGTTTTGACTTCTATGATTTTAACTTCCACTTCTTCACCTTCGGTCAAAACTTCTGAAGGGTGTTTGACATGATAATCGGCCAACTGAGAAATATGTGCAAGACCTTCAACACCCGGTTTCAATTCAATAAAAGCGCCGAAATTGACCAACCTGGTGACCTTGCCGGTCATCAGCTGTCCGCTTTCAAGATCTTCCGCTGCTTTTGTCCAGGGATCGGGTTGAGTTTTTCTGATGCTCAGGCTGATCCGATCTTTTTCCGGAATAACTTCCAGAACCTTGACTTCTATTTCATCACCCACTTTTAAAACTTCACCGGGGTGGCTTACCCTTTCCCAAGACAGCTCAGATATATGCACAAGGCCGTCAATTCCGCCAACATCAACGAAAGCGCCGAAATCAGTGAGGCGTTTTACAGTACCGGTTATGTTTGATCCAACCTCTATCGATTTTAAGGTTTCTTCTTTGGCTTTTGCCGATTCTTCTTCAAGAATTATTTTCCGGGATAAAATCAGTTTACCTTTTTCACGATCAAATTCAAGAATTTTAAACTTCAGCTGTTGGTCTTTAAATTCATTGAAGTCGGGGATATATTTTACATCGACAAGCGAACCCGGCATGAAACCTTCAATGCCGTCTCCCAGATTGATTACAATACCGGCCCCCACAATCTGCTTAACAGGAGCTTCAAGAATCAAACCATCTTCCTGAGCTTGTTCAAGTTCTTTCAGACGTTTTTCACGGGCTAATCTTTTATGTGAAACGACTACTTTCCCGTCCTGCTCATCAATATCGAGGACAGTAACCTCGAGATCATCTTCAGGTGTAAATAATTCCGCAAGTTTTTTGCCTGCGGGCAGGTGCACTTCGCCAACCGGGAGTATAGCCTCTGTTTTTGCGCCTATATCAACAAAAACCTCATCATCGGTAACTCTTGCAACCTTACCGGTAACCTGTTCTCCAACCTGTGCTACCTTTACATCTTCGTTAAATTCGAAACTTTCTTCTTCTACCACTGTATCCTCAATTACTTCCGCTGCAACTTCCTCGTTCTCTACTTCTTCGAGCTCACTTTTTACCTCTACTACTTCTTCTTTTACCTCTTGCTCTTCTTTTACTTCTTCTACTGCAACTTCTTCGTTCTGTATTACTTCCTCTACTTCTTCCACCTTATCTTCTTCGTTTTGGACTACTTCGTGCTCACTTTCTTCTTTCATACTTTCTTCACTCTGTGCTTCAACCTGTGTTTCTTCCTTTTTTACTTCTTCTTTTACTTCTTCGTTCTGCATTTCCATGTTTTCGTTCTCCATTCTGTCCACTACCTCCTTTATCGTCCAGGGGGGAGTTGATGCACCAGCTGTGACACCGATTACACTGTATTGTTCTAAAAAAGAACGATCCAACTCCCAAAAATTATTAACCAGGCAGGTTGGTTTTAACTGCCTGCAGCAATCATAAAGGGCAGTTGTATTAGCGCTTGATTTACTGCCAACCACTACCAGCGCTTCAACCCTTTCAGCCAGATTTATTACCTCTTCCTGTCTTAAACCAGTTTCAGGGCAGAGAGTTTTATATACCAGGGCTTCTGAAGATTTTCCCAGGAAAATCTCAATGGCCTGTAAATATGCATCCGGATTTGCCGTTGTCTGAGCAATTAAAGCCGCGGGTTCTTTTATATCCAGATTTAAAAGTTCGTCAATACTTGAGAATATAGATGTATTATTGCCCGACCAACCGGCTATTCCAATAACCTCAGGATGATTTCTGTCGCCAAATATGTAAATATTATACTTCTGTTTGTTTAGATCCGCTGCTATTTTCTGGACTCTTTTTACACGAGGGCATGTCAGATCTATGATTTCAAATTTATCAAGGCCATTTAGCGGTTTAATTTCTTCAGGCGGGATTCCATGGGTCCGGATTGCCAGAAATGAGCCACAGGCATTTTCAGGTTTATCAACTGTTATTACCTGCTTACTCTTCAGGAATTTAATGACCTCATCATTGTGAACTATAGGCCCAAGAGTTGAGCCGCCTCCCTGCTTTTCAGCTTCATTGATAAGCGTATCTACAGCTTTTTTAACGCCTGAGCAAAAGCCTGCCTTTTCTGCCCTGATTACTTTCATGCCAATACTCCTCATTGAAGCCGTTCAGGAAGTAAACAGGCTATCTGCTCCATAATTTGCCTGCTCATTTCGTCCAACTGCGCTTTTTTATCTTCTCTGTGCTCATAGACCAGCGGTGGCAAGACAAATGGCTTGCCAATATGCAGTGTGAGCGGTTTAAGGAAGCGATAAGGGCCTTCTACCGCCACAGGAAGAATGGGAACACCGCTGCGAACAGCGATCAAAGCAGCCCCGTTAAAAGCTTTCTGTAATTTTCCGCTATTACTGCGTGAGCCCTCAGGAAAAAGGCCTAATACATGGCCTTCTTTTAAAACCTGGTAAGACCATTTAATTGCGCCAAAGTCAGCTTCATTCCTGTTAACTGGAAATGCACCGACTTTACGAAAGAGATAGTCTAAAACAGGATTTTTAAAAAGCTCTTTTTTAGCCATAAACTTTATATCATAACGTGCCGGAAGAGCGACACCAATTGTTACTGGATCAATCCATCTGATATGATTTGAACATATAATAAAAGGTTTTCGGCTGGGGACATTTTCCATTCCGGAAATCCTGAGGCGGAATGCTGTTTTGATGTAAATAGAAAATACAAAACGACCAAATTTATATAGCAATCCGTTCACCCTGCTTCCGTTCAGTGCAGCTGTTCAGTGATTTTCCTGATTATACTATCAACTACCTCATCAAATGACATTGCCGTGGTATCAACCAAAACAGCATCTTCTACCCGGGTTAGTGGTGAATCGGCCCTTCCGGAATCTATTTCGTCTCTGCGTTTAATTTCCGCTGCTACTTCATCCAGGGATAAATTGATCTTCTTTTCAAGCTGCTCTTTGTTACGGCGTCTTGCCCTCTCTTCAAGAGAAGCATCAAGATAAAATTTAAATTCGGCATCAGGCATAACTCTCGAACCAATATCCCTGCCTTCCATAATTATCCTGTCTGATTCGTTGGCTATAGCCTGCTGCATAGCAACCAGCCGTTTCCGAACAAGGGAGATACAGGAAACAGGTGAAACCAGATCATTTACATGAGACATTCTTATTTCTTCTGTTACATCTTCACCATCAAGAAAAACCTTTTTATCATTACCTATTTGAACGGTAGTTCTGTCAAGCATTTCCTTTAATGTTTCCAGATTTGCAAGATCTATCTTTTCCCTGTGTACTTTTAATGTTATTGCTCTGTACATAGCGCCTGTATCAAGGTATTTTAACTTCAGCCTTTTTGACACTTCACGGGCAACAGTGCTTTTCCCGGCCCCTGCCGGTCCGTCAATGGCGACTCTCAGGCGCCTGCTTTTATCTGACATTCCTCACCTATTTAAACTATATTTTACCTTTGTGGCGTTGTAGATCTGATCGTTATCATAACTATCTATCATAGTCGCGCCCCTGATGCCGCGAACTGTTAAACTGGCTTTCATATAGCCGTATCTCCAGCAATTTGCATGAATTATAAATAGGATACTACTTTTGAAGCATAACTATTCTCTCATTAATTAAAACAATTTGCAAGCTGAAAGAACATCTAAAGTCCAACAATGCGGTAGAGCATACTGATTTCATTGTCTTTTAACAGGCGGTATGAGCCTATCGGTAATCGATCTGCTTTTAATCCGGCAAAACTTTCACGGTGCAGCTTTGTCACCGGGTGCCCTGAAGCAGAACACATTTTCTTAACCTGCCGTTTTTTGCCTTCTGTAAGCGTGATTTCAAGCAAGGCAGACCTTTTTTTCAGCTCTGTTTTTAGTAATTTTACTTTTGCAGGCGCTGTCTTTTCACCTTCAATGATCATACCTTCACTCATATTTTTTATGGTTCTGCTGTCCGGCAATCCGCAGACCCATGCCCTGTAAACTTTTTTTACCCTGTAACGGGGATGGGTCAGACGAAAAGCAAGTTCGCCGTCATTAGTTAACAGCAAGACTCCGGTTGTATCAGCATCGAGGCGTCCTACAGGATAAACTCTTGCCGGTGCAGCATTTAACAGATCTGTAATCTTAGGGCGATTATGCGTGTCGCGGACAGTTGAGATGTAGCCGGCCGGTTTATTTAAGAGGTAATATACTTTATTTTCCGCACCGCGGACATTTTTACCGTCAACCTTGATTTGATCGGTTTCACTGACAAGAGTTTGCGGAAGAGTAATTACTTCACTGTTTACTTCAACACGTCCTGCGGCAATCAGTTCTTCTGCTTTGCGGCGGGAAGCAATGCCCGCTTTTGCCAGATATTTAGCCAAACGCATTTTTTCCCCTGCTTCCCCTTTTTAATGCATATATAAAATTAAAGTGCCTGTTATGAACTGGTTTCATTAAGTTTTTCTTCGCTAACTTTTTCCTGATCAATATTTAATGAAAGCTGATTTTCCCTGCCCGGCTCCAGTGAAGGCAGTTCAGCAAGGTCTTTTAAACCAAAATATTTTAAGAAATCAGGCGTTGTGTTGTAAAGTAGAGGGCGACCGGGTCCTTCTTTACGCCCGCTGATCCTGATCAGCTTTCTTTTTAAAAGATTTTCAAGAACATGTTCGCTTCGTACACCGCGGATCGATTCAATTTCTATTCTTGTGACCGGTTGTTTGTAAGCAATTATCGCCAGAGCTTCAAGCGCTGCAGTTGAGAGATTGCTGGATACATCTTCGCTAAAAGCTCTTTCAATGTAAGGCGCAAGTTCCGGCAGGGTCCCCATCTGGTAACCGCCGGCAGCTTCGAAAATCTGGACTCCGCGTTCTGCTGAAGCCAGATCGGCCTTTAATTCACGAACGAGCGCATCTGCTTCATCGGCAGATATTGAGAGAACAGCTGCCAGTTTTTCAGTTTTTACCGGCTCTTCACTAAGAAAAAGCAAAGCTTCAACAGTTTTTTTCTCCAGTTCTCTATCCACCTTTTCCCTCCCCGTGAACATCCTGTTCCCTGATTGCAACCAGAATTGGTCCGAAAAGCCTGTCCTGAAGCAGGATAACTTTACCCTGCCTGGTCATCTCCAATAAGGAAATAAAGGTTATGATTACTTCCCAGAGGCCATCTTCAATGATAAAATCGCTCATCGGCAGGGGACGCTTCAGGCGAATCAACATTGCTTCTATGTAGCTGCTCTTTTCGGCAACGATAAAGTCTTCCACTACGCTGAAAGTAGGGTTGTAGGCATCAGTTTTTGTGGCCTCGGCAAACCTAAGCATTATATCACTTAAATGGTTTGCGCCTTCCCAGATTGTATAGACTGATTCCTGGCGGGTTAAGACCATAACTTTCTGTCCCCCCGTTGAGCGTAAAAATATCTTTTGCTGTTCTTCTTCTCTTTTTCTGAGGTATACTGACATTTCTTTAAATAAACGGTACTCTTCAAGGCGCAGAAACAGTTCTTCTGCGGTGTTAATCTCAAAGAGTTCCTCGTCATCTTCCTGCTCCTGGCTGCTCTGAGGCCTTGGCAGTAAAAGTTTTGACTTTAAGCGCAGCAGTGTAGCAGCCATCACTAAGAATTCACTGGCAATTTCAAGGTTTAGCTCTTTCATCGATTGCAGGTAAGCTAAATATTGATCGGTTATTTCAGCAATTGAAATCGACCAGATATCGAGTTCGGCCTTCTTGATCAGGTGGAAAAGAAGATCAAAAGGTCCTTCGAAAGTCGGCAGTTTTATTGTATACTCTGCTTGCACCATTGAATAACCATCCTCTGATCTTAAATGCCCGCCATAATCCAATAATTATTAGCTGATTATTTTCTTAATCCCAGGTGTTCATGAACCTGACGTATCTTACGTTCTGCCTGTTCACCTGCTTTTTCTGCTCCTCTGGCCAGCATTTCATCAAGGTAGCCTTTTTCATCGGTTAATTCACGGTAGCGTTCCTGCAGGGGACGAAGACTTTCAGAGACAACTTCAGTCAATTCGCCCTTCAACACACTATAGTTTTTACCGGAAAAATGATCTTCTATTTCAGTTCTGCTCTTTCCGGTCAGCAGTTCATAAATTGTCAGCAGGTTTGTTACTCCGGGTCTGTTTTGATCAAAACAAATCTCGCGCTGCGAATCTGTCGTTGCTCTTTTAATCTTTGCTCCGATTTCATCAGGGGTATCGAGAAGAAATATTGCATCATTTAAGTTCTCTTCACTTTTGCTCATTTTTTTCTCCGGGTTTAAAAGGCCCATAACACGCCCTCCCACCGGAGGTATCAATGCGTCAGGAAGAACAAATACTTCACCGTAACGGTAGTTAAACCTCTGGGCAATATCCCGGCAAAGTTCAACATGCTGCTTCTGATCTTCACCGACAGGGACAAGGTGAGCATCATATAGAAGAATATCTGCAGCCTGCAATACTGGATAATCGAATAGCCCCACGCTGACTTCATCCTTCTGTTTTTCTGATTTTTCCTTAAATTGTGTCATGCGGTGCAGCCATCCCATCGGGGTCACACAATTAAATATCCAGGCCAACTCAGAATGGCCCTTAACATAAGACTGAATAAAAACAACAGAGTTTTTTTCGTCTATACCGGCAGCAAAGAGCAGACCGGCAACTTCCCTGATGTTTGCTTTTAATATTTCCGGATCCTGGGGAACGGTAATTGTATGCAGGTCAACCACGCAAAAATAGTTATCATACTCTTCCTGCATTTTAACCCAGTTACTAATTGCGCCGAGGTAATTACCGAGATGAAGGCTTCCTGTTGCCTGAATACCGGAGAAAACTGTCTTTTTAGCCATAGTTAATGCAAACCCCCTGCATAAGTTTAAATAGATTTAAAAACCTGGTATTAGTCCGATTATTAAATTGAATAGATTCATGATGGTGTTGTAGAGAGGAAATATAATCAAACCAAGAGTTCTTGTCAGGATGAGAGCGAGTAAAATTAACGGTGCGTAGCGTTCTAACTGACGATAAAATCCGAGGTAAGAGTCGGGCAGAAATGACATCAGGATCTTGGATCCATCCAGAGGTGGGATCGGAATCAGGTTAAAAATTCCCAGTAGGATATTTAACTGCATCAGGACTACTATAAACTGTAAGAAAAGCCCGCTCTGCAGGCCTGCCCTGACAAGCAGGTTAAGTAACAGCAGGGTTAAAAAACCGAGGGCAAAGTTTACCATGGGGCCTGCAAATGATACCCAGCGCAGCCCTTTACGGTATTGACTGAAGTTATAAGGGTTAATCGGGACCGGTTTTGCCCAGCCAAAGCCAACCAGCAAAATCATTATCGTGCCGATGGGGTCAAGGTGACTAATCGGGTTCAGGTTCATCCGGCCCTGGCTTTTTGCAGTACTGTCGCCAAAATAGTATGCCATACGGGCATGGGCAAATTCATGAATTGTGATCGCTATTAACAGGGCTGGAATACGCAGAGCAATAATAACAGGATCTTGTCCAAGCATACTATTCGCCCTCCTTCCTTCGAACATTGCTGAGGTAGTTAATGACAAACTCGCGCTCTTGATCAAATCCGCTCACTTCGCCGTCAAGGACAGCCTGTTTGAGCCTTTCAATAATTTTTCGATAGAGCGGGCCCGGACGTAACCCCATATTTTTGAGGTCACTTCCGTCAAATTCCGGTTGTATATTACGAAGGTTTATAATATATTGTTTCAGGTGCTCTTTCACATGACCCTCTTCATAAATTGCATAAGCCAGTAAAAGAGTTTCAATCGGTAAACCTTCCAGGAATGCTGCGATCTGGCTTGGGTTAAGTTCAGACCAGTCTAATTTTCTGTATACTGCAGGTATTTCATCGAACGCTTCCAGTAATATTTTGCTCTTTTCCCTCGATATATACAACTTTTTTATTATAGCAGACCTTTTAACAGATTCCAAACGGAACAGAAATCCGCCCAGATAAACCAGTTCGCGGTCTGGTTTTCGATCCCATTCCAGGTTAGAGGCCCAGTTAAGGATATCTTCGATTCTCGACAGGTATTGCCAGGTAATTCTGTCGGCTGCAGCGCCCGGGTATAAAAAAGGTATTAACTGTAGCTGATCAAAACGCTTAAGAACTTTTACCGGTGAGAGCTCCCTGTATACGAGTCTTAATTCCTGGTTCAAACGCTGTCTGCCGACTTTGTTAAGAAATTTGTTTTTAATTGCCTCACGGGCCAGCTGCATAGTTTTCTCTTCAATAGTAAAATCATAGCGCTGTTCGAATCGTATTGCCCTTAAGATGCGTAAAGGATCATCAGTGAAACTCTGTTCATTAAGGACCCGGATCAGTTTTTTCTCGAGATCGTACCTGCCGTTATAGAAATCATACAACCGGCCAAAATTATCACTGACAAGAGAACAGGCCATGGCATTTATTGTAAAATCGCGTCTGAAGAGATCATCTTTCAGCCCTGAGCTTTCTACTCTCGGCAGAGCAGCCGGCGAGAGATAGTATTCTTTTCTTGCCGTTACGAGATCAAGGCGAAAACCTTCTTTCATTACAATTGAAGCAGTCTTAAAGCGCTCAAAATGTCTAACCACCCCTCCAATTACTTTCTGTAGCTTATAGGCAAATGCAACTGCATCGCCGATTACTACAAAATCGAGGTCTTTTTCCAGCGGGTATTTTAAAAGCAGATCCCGGATAATACCTCCTACGAGATATACTTTCACATTTTCATTTTCACCCAATTGGCCTGCCTGTCGTAAAAGTTTCTTGGTGTTATGAGAAAGTTCCCTGTCAATTAGCGGCAAAATATTAATACTTCCCCCCGAGCTGTAATAGCCGTTATCCAGTCTCTGAGCTGAATCTGTTTTATAGTTGGCGGTTTTTTTTGCTTTAATTGATTGCCCTTTGTGATCGATGTAGCTTAGATACCTTAAAATGTCTGTTCTTGTTACAATACCAATCAGATCATTATTAGTATCTACAATAGGCACCCGCCCAATATTATATTCAACCATCAGTCGCCGCAGCTGCGTCAGCGAGTGATCAGGCGAAGCGGTAATCAATCTGCGATTCATAAAACCTTTCACCGGTGCATGGCCAAGATCGCTGCGCAGGCCTTTGCGAAGATCCCGCCTCGATATAATCCCAACCAGTTTTCCTTCTTCAATAACGGGACAACCTTTGAAGTTATTTTCGTTCAAAAGGTCATCCGCGTCGGAGATTGTAGTATCGCTTCTGATTGTAAAGACAGGTTTTGAGGCTACCTGTGCAGCAGTCAGGGCCGGTGGCAGTATTTCTTTCAGATGATCAAGTACTTTTTTCTTCAATATTTTCGTTTCCAAACCTTTAATATGAGCAGAAACTGCTCCCGGATAACCTTTAACTTCAAAAGGACTAAGCAGTTCCAACAGGTTTAAATCATCCGCCCGCGATCTAGCCGCGAGATAGATGTTATCTCCCATTTTTATAATAACAATTGTAATGCCGGCATCTTCGATTTCATCAAGGAGGTGAAGTAAAACTGAAGCGCCAATCACATATTCATCGAGTTCAGTGGCGCTGATTAAAACTCGCCGGTTATTTATCTCATGGAGCTCGCTTTCGCGGATCATCTTTTCGAACAGTTCCTTCTGAATTTCACTGAGCGGAGACTTGAGATACTCCTGGATCAGTCTGGTGTTTATATCGTGCTCCCAGAGGTATGCCACTGCGTGGGCATCGCGCACAGTTGAAATATCGTAAGTCAGGCAGCCGGTATCTTCATAAATGCCGATCGTAAATAGTGTAGCCTCAAAATCTGTCAGCTCGATCTTACTTTGCCGTATTTCCTCCAGCATCAGCGTAGTAGTTGCGCCGACTTCTTCAATTACGCTTTTATCGGCTCCTAGATCTTCATCACCGGGGTGATGGTCGTAAACGATAACAGTTTTTGCTTTATCGAGCAGATAGCTCCACTTACCGAGCCGTTCACGACGATTTGTGTCGATAACAATAACTTTTTCGATATCATCACCGATATCCCGCGGATCTATCAGGGGTAACAAATCACGGTAAAGATTGATGAAAGAGCGTACATTGGGTTGAAGCGGCTCAGGCATGATCACAGCACTGTCCGTGAAAAGTTTTGCGGCAGCAACAACAGCAGCCAGGGCGTCAAAATCTCCGTTTTCATGGGTAATGATAATATTCATCTCAGGCTCCTGCTCCCGACCGTTTCCCCGGCCATTTATTTAGGAGATAATTGAAGTGCCATTCTGCGGGGGTCTGATATTAAGCCACTGCGCTGCGGTTGCAGCAAGATCAGCATAAGATTTCCGTATGCCTACGTCAAGATTAAAGGGGAACTTTTCATTCCACGCAATTAGCGGCACATATTCCCGGGTGTGATCAGTGGTCGGAAAAGTGGGATCGCAGCCGTGATCTGCAGTGATAAAGAGGAGGTCTTCTTTCTTCAGCATTTTCAGAATCCCGGCTAACTTTCGGTCAAAATCTTCCAGGGCCAGCGCAAAACCTTTGCTGTCATTCCGGTGGCCGTAAACTGTGTCAAAGTCGCCAAGAGTCGCCCAGAGCAGTCCATTTGATATTTCTCCTGCCATTGTAAGAAGATCATTTACAATATCATTATTAGTACCGCCTGGTAAATGATGTGTAATACCGCGGTGGGCAAAGATATCACTGACTTTACCAATAACTGCAACCGGGTAACCTGATTGTTCGGTCAGATCAAGGAGAGTGTCACCGGGAGGGTCAAGTGAATAATCATGCCGTCCCTGTGTCCTGGTAAAGTTTCCGCTACTGCCTGTAAACGGCCGCGCTATCACTCTGCCCACGGCATAATTACCCGTTAAGAGAGTGCGGGCTTTTTTACACCATTCATAGAGCTGTTCTCTCGGTACTATATCTTCATGCGCGGCTATCTGAAAAACTGAGTCGGCCGATGTATAGACTATCGGCTTGCCTGTATTAATGTGCTCTGAACCAAGCACTTTAATTATTTCAGTTCCTGAGGCGGCGATGTTGCCCAGCGTCCCCCGTCTGATTGATTTTTCGAAAGCCTTAATAATTTCATCAGGAAAACCGTCAGGGAAAACCGGAAAGGGGGTTTCCAGCACCAACCCGGAAAGTTCCCAGTGTCCACTGGTTGTATCCTTTCCAGGCGAAAGAGGCGACATTTTTCCGAAAATGCGGGCTGCTGCAGGTTGTCCGGAATTTTCGGGATTTATATTCAGGATTTTGTCAAGCCCAAGGGAGTAAAGATTTTCAAGTTCCAGGGGTTGATGTTTTTTAAAAACATTGAAAAGCGTATTCGCCCCTTCGTCGCCGTACTTAATGGCATCCGGCAATTCACCGACTCCGGCTCCGTCGAGAACAATAATTACAACTCTTCTATTCTGCTCATCAGGCCCGTGGATGCGCTTTATCATAAACCTCTCTTATCTTCTTCCTCGTTATCTGGGTATATATCTGAGTCGTGGATATATCTGAATGCCCGAGCATTTCCTGAACCGATCTCAGATCTGCGCCATTTTCGAGCAAATGTGTGGCAAAAGAGTGGCGCAATGTATGCGGGGTTATATCGCCCTGTATATTTGATTTGCGGGCATATTTTTTTAGTATTTTCCAGAAACCCTGCCTCGTCATTCTGCAGCCGTGGTGGTTAACAAAAAGGGCTGTCTCTTCGTTGTTTTTAATCAGCCTGAGCCTTGAATTACCCAGATATTCATTTACATAACCGATCGCTAAAGAACCGATCGGTACTATTCTTTCTTTCATTCCCTTCCCGCGGCAGCGAAGGTATCCTACCCTGGGATCGAAATCTGTTATATTAAGTGATACAAGTTCCGATACGCGTATACCTGAAGCATAAAGAAGTTCAAGCATCGCTTTATCCCGTAGACCATTATGCTCCCCCGGTTTAGGCTGTTCCAGAAGTTTGTCGATTTCGCCGGTTGTCAGAACCCGGGGCAATTTTTTCTCAATTTTAGGGGATTCCAGGTCCAGTGCAGGGTTATTCTCGATAACGCCTTCCTGGAGTAAAAAATTAAAAAACGATCTAATCGAAGCAATACAGCGGGATATTGTTGATGTGGCATGTCCATTCTTTTTTAGCTCTCCGATGAAAGCGATCAATGTCTGCCGATCAACATCTTCAGGTTTTGTTTTCTTTTCTTTTTTCATATAGGCAAGAAACTTTTCGAGATCTCGTCTGTATGACTCCAGGGTATTCCTGGCCAGTCCTTTTTCCACGGAAAGATAATTTGAATAATTTTGCAGCTGAGTTTGCATACGATTAGTTGCCCTCACAATATAGAAGTATCTAATAATTCAACGGCAATCTTGATAAAACCTGCCATCTTTGCAAATGTAAAAAATAAATTTATTTTATTTCCCCTGCAGCAGTGCATATTGCAGAGCAATAATTGTCTTACCGTCGATTATCTCTCCACTAATAATCATTTTTTCCGCCCTGGAAAAAGGTATAAAGATAACTTCAAGATTCTCGTCCGGGTCTTTTCCTGGAGATATAGCATCTTTTAACCCTTTAGCCTGAAAGAGGTATATCTTTTCATTGCAAAATCCCGGAGAAGGATAAAAAGAAAAAAGTTCCTGCCATTCTTCAGCATCCAGTGCTGTTTCCTCAATAAATTCACGGCGGGCACAATCAATCGGTGCTTCATAAGCTTCAAGCTTGCCGGCCGGTATTTCGTAGAGAACTGTCCCGACAGGCTGGCGATGCTGTCTGACAAAGATTATCTCCTCTTTATCATTAAGTGCAATTATCGCTACAGCGCCCGGATGCTCCACAACTTCGCGGAATGCAGTTTCGCCGTCATAAGTTTTTACCTGGTCCTGTCTGACATTGATTATTCTGCCGCGGTAAAGGTAATTTGTTGAAATGGTTTTCTCAATTAATTCATTGTCTTTAATTGTTTACACCCCCTGGTCAAAACCATTAAATACTCAGCCTTTTAATTTTTTCATACAACCATGATCTGCTCATACCCAGTATACGGGCGGCTTCACTTTTATTGCCACCGGAATCCCGAATAGCTGCTTTTATGGTTTCACGTTCTAATTCATCACGTTTCCAACGATATGCCGGTCTATCTTCGGTTGCGACCAGAGCGCTGCTTTCACCTGAAATTTCCCTGATCTGTCTCATATGAGGAGGCAGGTGCTCTATAGATATAATATTTTCACCGGTAAAATTCATGGCGCGCTCAACAATATTCTCAAGTTCCCTGATATTGCCCGGCCATGAATACACTCTTAAAACCGACAGCGCTTCAGCGCTTATATCGCTCACAGTCATCCCGAATACTTCATTATATTTGCGCAGAAAAGCATGAACCAGGGGTAAAATGTCTTCTCTTCTTTCGCGCAGAGGCGGAATCGGTATTGGAATAACATTAAGGCGAAAGTAAAGATCTTTACGAAAGCTTCCTTCCTGCACTTTTGTCTCAAGATCCTGGTTTGTGGCGGCGATGAAACGTATATCAACCCTGATTGTTGCAGTTCCGCCTACTCTTTCAAATGATTGCTCCTGAAGGACCCTGAGCAGCTTGCCCTGCAAAGCAAGGGGCATATCACCGATTTCATCAAGGAACAGAGTGCCACCGTTTGCAGAATCAAGTCGTCCTGTTTTACCTTCTTTCCTTGCACCTGTAAAAGCGCCCGGCAGATAACCGAAGAATTCAGATTCGAGCAGATTTTCAGGGATGGCCGCACAGTTAACTTTGACGAAAGGGCCATTACGCCTGGGGCTCTCCTGGTGCATAGCCTGGGCCATAAGTTCTTTGCCTACACCACTTTCGCCGCTGATTAGAACTGTTGACAGACCCTGGGCAGCTTGTTTAGCTTCCCTGATTAGCTCCTGCATCTGGGGATTAAGCGTTATTATATCCTCAAAATTAAATAACCGTTCACGAACCCGCGCTTTTTTCAACTCTTCCTGAAAATGAGTTAATTTGCTGTTCATTGCTTCAAGTCTTGTTGCCAGTTCGCGAAGTTCATCGACCCTTCGGAAACTGATTTTCCCCACTGCCCCAATGATCTGCCCATCCTTTACAATGGGCAATCTTGAGACAACATATGGTTTTCCGTCAATAAACTGAATGTCATTCAATTCGGGAATTCCGGTTTTAACTACAACATGAAGACGGCTGTTTTCCAGAACTTCACTGATGGGGCGGTTAATGACCGCTTCGCTGTTTAAATTGAGAAAGTCAAGAAAGGTATGGTTAACGAGGACTACAGATCCTGCTTCATTGACTACTACCAGGGCATCATAACCAATATCGAGAACTGTTTTCAGGGTTTGATTTAAACGTTTAACTGTGCCTATCTCTTCTGCGAAAGATTCCAGCTCGGTTAAGTCCTGAAAAAAAGCGAGTGCTCCTACCACTTTGCCTCCGTCAATTAAAGGCGTTTTATTGACTATAGTCGACATATCGCCAACTTTATAGCTAACGCCTATTTCAACCCTGCCATTTTCAAGGACATTTTTCATTTCAAGACCCGGTAAAGCCTGATCGATGCTGTTACCGATAACCTCTCCCGGCGCAAAAGAAAACAGCTGTTCGGCAGATCTGTTGATGAATGTAACCCGGTTGGTAGCGTCAACTGAAACCAGGGCGTTGTGCATCGCCTGATACATCGTGTTCAGGCGGCTGTTTAGCAACCTTTCTTCATTAAATAAAGCTGTAATCAGTTCAACTTTGGTAAAGAGCCCGACTACCTGTTCTTCATCGTCTACAACAACCCCTGTACCGACCGGAATACGGCGTACAAGTTCAATAACTTCGTTATAATCGAGGTTCTTGTTTATTTTTACCACATTTGGATTATAAAAATGCCTGACCGGCTGATTGAGATCAAGGTTGTCAAGCAGGGCATCATAAAGATTTGTCTTTGTAAATATTCCGGCCAGCAGATCGTTATCATCAAGCACTGGTAAACCGTCTCTTTTACTCTTTCGCAGCAGGCGCACAGCATGCTTCAAACTGTCGTCTGAACGTAACGTGGCAAAGTTGCGGGTCATCATATTTTCCAGCCGCATTATACGCCCCCCGAAATCATAATCAATATTTAAACTTCTATGTTTCAGGAATTATTTTACAGTTAAGCTTTCCCTGAATCGACTGGCTCTTTCCAAAAGGTTATCTACATGTTTAAGGCTGACTTCATCAATGCCGGCGCCGTCAAGCATTCGCGCCAACTCTTCCCGTCTTTCATTTCCGGTCAATTTTTCAGCTCTGGTAACAGTTCTGCCTTCAATAGTCTCTTTGAACAGATGATAATGAAAGTCAGACATAGATGCGATCTGCGGACTGTGAGTCACGCACATTACCTGATGGTGCTGAGCAATTCCGGCCAGTTTTTCGGCAACAGCCTGAATAGTTGCACCGCCTACGCCTGAATCAACTTCGTCAAATATTAGGGTTGGCACCAAATCCTGGCGAGCGAGGATAGTTTTAAGAGCAAGCATTACCCTTGAAACTTCTCCTCCTGAGATGATTTTCGCCAGCGGTTTAACCTCTTCACCACGGTTTGCTGAAAACAGAAACTCCACGTGATCTTTTCCCAATGGTGTAAATAGCTCTTTCTCTGATATATCTACTGCAAAACGGGCGCCTGGCAGGGCAAGTTCTTTCAGATTCTCTTCAAGCATGTTTTCAAGGACTGCTGCGGTTTCCCTGCGGATTGCCCTTAATTCCAAACATTGTGACTCAATTTCCCGGTCAAGATCATTTAATTCAGCTTCAACCTTTTCGGCTATGGCTTCGCTGTTGATCAGCCTTTCAATTTCCTGTTCCAAACCATTGGCAAATTCAAAAACAGCAGTGATTGTTGAACCATATTTTTTCTTGAGAGAATTTATGAGGTTTAATCTCTCCTGAATTATTGCCAGTTCACCTGGCTCATACTCTATTTTAAACTGGTAATCGCGAAGTTCGTGAGAAGCTTCCTCTATCTGGGCGGCAGCGCCGGAAATAAGTTCGCATAACGGCAAAAGACGCTGATCGATTTCTGCAGCCTCTGACAGCATCACCAGGGACCTGCTCAAACGATCAACAAGAGCTTCTACTGAACCTTCTTCTTCTCCGCTGTATATATCGCCATATACCTGACTGACGAGAGTACAAAGTTTTTCAGCATTGGCTAAAACTTTTTCCCTGCTTGCCAGTTCTTCATCTTCACCCTCCAGCGGATCTATACTGCGGATCTCTTTTAACTGAAACGAGCAGATATCAATACGGCGTTCACGTTCGGCGCTGTTTTCACCAAGGCGTTTCAGCTCTTTTTTTAGTTCCTGACGCTTTTTATACAGAACAGATAACCTTTCCCGGTATGAACTAATCTTATCACCGCCAAAGGAATCGAGCAGATCAATGTGCTTTTCAGGCCGCAGCAGGGATTGGTGCTGATGCTGGCCATGTAAATCTACAATAACCTGGCCTAATTCTTTCAGGAACGACACAGGAACTGTCCGTCCGTTAACCCGTGCTACCCCGCGGCCGCTTCTGTAAATTTCCCTGGCCAATATCAGCTCTTCTTCCCTTTTGATGCCGGCGCTGTCAAGGATAGCTCCTACCAGATCGCCAACAAAATTCTGGCAGTCTACAATCCCTTCAATGAAGGCCGATTCTTCGCCCTGGCGAATCTGATCCACCGTAGCTCTTTCGCCTAAAAGTAGATTTAAGGCGCCGATAACAATTGATTTACCGGCCCCTGTTTCTCCGCTTAGAATGTTCAGGCCGGGGCTGAAAGTGAGATTAAGATCGTCGATGAGCGCATAATTGGAAACCCTGAGCTCCAGTAGCATATTTCAGTCTCCCTCATTTTAATGTTATGCTTTCAACTTCTGGTGCAGCATTCTGTAGAATGAATAATCATCAAAACAGACCAGCATCACTTTTTGTTTTGATTGGCTTACTACAATCTGATCTTCATCTTCAAGGGCAAAACGAACCTGTCCGTCTACAGTTAGCACAACCTGTACCTGCCTGGAATCAATCCGAAGCTTGATTTTATCTTTTCCATTAACTATAACCGATCGGTTGTATAGACTGTGCGGACAGATCGGGGTCACTACAAAAAGTTCCATGGTTGGGTTTGCAATCGGTCCGCCAGCCGAGAGGGAATAACCGGTTGAACCGGTTGGAGTGGAAATAATAATTCCGTCGCCTGAGTAACTTTCCATAAAATCTTCGTTCACATAAGCTTCAACTTTAATAATACGTGAAAAAGGTCCGCGCGATACCACAATATCATTTAAGGCAAGGTAAAATCCGAGTTCTTCCTCACCCCTTTTCAACCTTGCTTCGATCATCATTCGTTCCTGAAAAGAGTACTGACCGGTGGCGATATATTGCAGAAAGCGCTCCATCTGCTCTACTTCTATTTCAGCCAGAAAGCCCTTGTGGCCGAGGTTAATGCCAAGGATAGGCACATTCCAGCAGGCAAGATCGCGGGCTACTCTCAGAATAGTACCATCACCGCCGACAACAATAATTAACTTAAGGCTTTTTTCCCAGGATGAGAGCTGAACAGCAAGTGATTCTTCATTGTAAAAATCAGCCTGGTGTTTGTCGGCAACTTTTAGCCGAATGCGCCTGTTTTCAAAAAATCTGGCAATTTTTTCTACCACCAGGTTTGAATTTCTTTTGTGCCAGTTTGGGATTACACCTATATCTTTCACGCTGATCCTCCTGTGTTTAACATGGTTCTAAATTCTTCACCACCTGCCTGAATCCTTCTCTTATTCAGACTTCTTTGCAGCAGACAGGTTTAGATGAGCATTTTCAACAACCTCTTCAATTAGCTTTTTGCAATCTGCCAAATTGGTAACATTAGTGCTGCCTTTTGCCTGGAGATAGATAAAATACTCCAGGTTACCCCTGGGGCCAGGCTTGGGTGAATATGTAACGCCTGCACAGAAATAATTATTCTCAGCTGCTTCATAGATTGATTTCTCCAATACTTTAACGTGCAAAGCGGGGTCCCGAATAACACCCCCGCCTTTGTCGGCATCCGCGCGTCCCACCTCAAACTGGGGTTTCACAAGCGCAATGATTCGAGGAATTTTAAACTCTTTAAGCACTGGTATGACGATAGACAGGGATATAAAAGAAACATCAATTACAGCAATGTCCGGGATAAGGGGCAGGTCTTCCGGTTTGAGGTTCCGTACATTAAAACGTTCCATTACCACAACCCGGGAATCCCGGCGTAATTTTAGATCCAGCTGACCGTAACCAACATCAAGAGCATATACCTTTTTTGCTCCTTTTTGCAGCAGGCAGTCGGTAAATCCTCCGGTTGAAGCGCCAACATCAAGAATCGTCAAACCGGTTACATCTGCGGAAAAATTCTTAAGCGCTCCTTCCAATTTCAAACCGCCGCGGCTGACATAAGGGTTTTCAGGTTCATTGATTCTTATTTCAGATGCGGGATCAATAAGCGTTCCAGGTTTATCAGATCTTAAACCGTTAACATAGACGCGACCGGCCATTATTTCAGCCTGCAGCCTGCTGCGGCTCAAATCAGGATAAAGCTCGTGCAACAGCAGATCAAGTCTTTTTTTCTTTAACCTGTTCAAGTGATCTCCCTAACCGCCTTAATGTCGGCAAGGACAAGAGCGGCATTATAAATTCCTTCGGTATCGAGACCACAGTATTCCAGCATTTGCGCTCTCGTGCCGTGCGGGATAAAACAATCGTCAACGCCAAGTCTTTTTACCGGTATTGTGATCCCTTTTTTCTCAAAGAGTTCCAGCACTCCACTGCCAAAACCGCCTGTGAGAACATTTTCTTCAACTGTCAGCACACATCCGCATTTACGGGCCCAGTTTAGAATTAGTTCTTCATCAAGGGGTTTAACAAAACGGGCATTTATGACAGCCGCTTTTATTCCCTGCCAGAAAAGCTTTTCGGCAACATCAACAGCAAAATTAACCACCGTTCCGGCCGCTATGATCAGCAGATCTTCGCCCTTGTTTAAAAGAATACCCCGGCCATGTGGAATAAGAGCCGGCTCCATTAATTCCAGCCCTTTAGCTTTGTCACGCGGGTACCTTATTGCAACAGGACCTTCCTCCTGACTGAAAGCGCTGAAAAGCATATGTTGAAGTTCGTCTTCATTCGAAGGAGCCATCACAGTCATGTTTGGAATACTGCGCAGATATGTAAGATCAAAAAGACCCTGGTGGGTTTCACCGTCTTCTCCGACTATGCCGGCCCTGTCAACTGCAAAAACAACCGGCAGGTTCTGCATACAGACATCATGAAGCACCTGATCATAGGCACGCTGCAAAAAAGTACTGTACACAGCGAAAACGGGTCGCATGCCCCCTGCTGCCAGTGCGGCCGCCATGGTTACACCATGCTGTTCCGCTATACCAACATCATAAAAACGGTCCGGAAATTCTTTGCTGAATTTTTTCAACCCTGTTCCTGCGGTCATTGCTGCAGTAATTGCAACTACTTTCTCGTTCTTCCTGGCAATTCCGAGCAGCGCATTCCCAAAAACATCTGTATATGTAGGCATTTTCTTCTTTTTAAGGGGCAGCCCGTTGCTTAAATCAAATGGTCCGATACCGTGAAACACCTCGGGAGCATTCTCGGCGTACTGATAACCTTTGCCTTTTTCAGTTACAATATGAACCAGCACCGGTCCGGTTATTTTGTCAGCCTGCTTTAATATATTTAAAATAGAGCCGATGTTATGCCCGTCTACCGGGCCGAGGTAAGTAAAACCGAGTTCTTCAAAAATCATTCCCGGTACAATGAGGTATTTTAAGCCACCCTTAATTTTTTCAGTTGAATCGATTAGCTTTTTACCAATCAGCGGTACCCTACTGACAAAATGCTCATAATCTTTTTTCAGACGTGAATACTTGGGATCTGAACGAATCCGGCCCAGGTAAGCCGACATGCTGCCCACATTTGAACCGATCGACATTTTATTGTCATTTAATATTACTGTGAGATTGGCCTTAATATGGCCGGCATGATTTAATGCTTCGAAAGACATGCCACCGGTTAGAGCCCCGTCACCGATAACTGCGATCACTTTATGATTCTCTCCCAGGTGATCACGCGCTTTTGCCAGACCAAGGGCAGCAGATATAGATGTGCTGCTGTGTCCGGTTGCAAAGGGGTCGTGAAGGCTTTCTGAGGGCTTTGGAAAGCCGCATAGGCCATCACGTTGTCTCAAGGTGTTAAATTGCTTCCAGCGGCCTGTAAGTAGCTTGTGAGGGTAACTCTGGTGCCCAACGTCCCATACAATCTTATCAAAGGGGCTGTTGTAGTTACTGTGCAGGGCAATGGCCAGTTCAACTACACCGAGGCCGGCAGCCAGGTGCCCGCCATTATCGGCTACTGTCTGAATCATGTACTCGCGAATTTCCGCAGCTACTATGGCAAGTTGTTTATTATCAAGGTTTTTTAAGTCATCGGGCAGTTTAAGCCCGTCGACAAAACTTCCCATACAGATCACCCCGTATTGTTGCCGTTTTTTTTGATCCAGCCGAAAGGTTTTTCCAACCGGGTTATGATTAAACCTGCCAGTAATATAACCTCTGTTGAATGATTGATAGCCATAACCTTCCCCCAGGCTTTACCACCTACGGTAATAGCGGCAACAAGCGCTGTCAACAGGATATTCAGGTAAAAGTCAGTCTGGGCGAGTGGATGATTAACTACTAACTTAAGAACTATAATGGCAGCAAGAGTACCGCTGACTATACCACTGATATCTCCGGCAACATCATTACAGAAGTTTGCCACTCTGTCAGCATTTTTTACCAGATAAACTCCCCGCCTGGCTCCAGCCACCCTGCGGGCTGCTTTTGCATTAAGCGGAGCGATATCGGCGGCCGCTGCCGCAGTGCCGACAAGATCAAACAGTATCCCCAAAACAACTACAATAAACAGAATGAGAAAAGAAACTGCGATAGAATGGATTTCATTCAGAGAATAATGGGCAATAAACCCGATCAACAGGGCAAGGAAAAAAGTCCAGATGGATATCACAACAACCCATCGGACTCTGCGGCGGTTTTTTTTATTATTTGACAAGCTCATCACCTTTGTACAGTAAAACACAAGTGGTAGCAAACCAGGTAAACTTTGCGGCTTAGGTCCAGCAGGATTTCCCGAATAATCACCTGTCGTTGCCGAGCAGGCAGTTCCCTTTTAAGACTACCCCCGCTGTGTCGCCACCGGCGGAACTGGATTACCACTTAGCTCACACTTTAATCCCTGGTCTACTTCTCTTTCGAGAGCAGTCTAGAAGATTTCCTCCCTGGTGCCTGGTCTCTCCTAGCCTCTTTTGCAGAAGGGGTTTAAGAAATTCTCATTTCCTCTACCCGTTCCACTCAAGGCAGGCTACGCTGCACACAGCTGTTCACCGCATACAGGTTCTTACCCAAGCAGTAGCCGGTGCCTTTGAGCATTCAGCCACCAACATTGGGTCTCCGCGAAGGCAGGGTCAACGCCCACATGCCATTGTGGATCGCCCCGTCCCTCTTAACTCCCAGCAGCAGCTCCCAACTGGGCGTCGGCAGCCACCACCAGGAACTTCATCGATGTGCCCTTAACGGATTTTTAGCCCCGTTTTCGGAGAGGGACACCAACTAGAATACTGCACCACTTATGTTCCATGTTCGAACTCATTATAGCATAACCCAGGTTCTTACTCAACCTGGGTTATGCTCCTGAATACTGTTGTTTTTAAAGTAATCCGTGGTTCATTTTGCAGGCTTTGAGTGCGTTTTTCATCAGCATGCGGTTTGTAACAGAGCCAACTCCGCCGGGAACCGGGGTAATTGCCTTTGTTTTATCTTTGACTGCGTCGAAAGATACATCGCCCACTGTTTTAGTTTTCGGTTTGCCTTTTTCATTGAGGACAGGTTCGCCTTTTTCATCAAGAACTTTTACCCTGTTGATACCAACATCAATCACTACGGCGCCTTCTTTAACCAGGTCCGGCCCGATCAGGTCGGCTTTGCCTGCGGCAACTATCAGAATGTCTGCACCGATTGTATGCTTGGCCAGATTGCCTTTTATGCTGGTGAATACATGGGAAACAGTAACTGTTGCATTACGGTTAATAGAAAGGTACGCAGCGGGTTTACCGACTATATTTGAATGGCCGACTACAACTATTTCTGCGCCTTCGAAGAAATCTTTCGGATCAATGCCTTCTTCCCGGGCGTAGCGCTCAAGAATTTCGATACAGGCTGCCGGCGTGGCAGGTGGAAAGGTTACCTCGCCAAGGGCAAGTTTGCCCATATTAAAAGGATGAAAGCAATCAATATCTTTTTTAACATCAATTGAATTGATTACAGCGCTGTCCGAGATCTGCTCAGGAAAAGGGCGCAGCGGTAATATGCCACTGACAGTCGGGTCGTTGTTTAATTTTTCAACAATCTTAATTACTTCCTCTTCACCTACGTCAGCAGCAGGGTTTTCATTGATGTAGTTAAATCCGGCTTCTTCGCAAAATTTTTCAACCTGTCCGCGATACATTTTTGAACCAAAATCATCGCCAACCAGAAGAGTGGCGATGCCGGGGGTAATCCCCTTGGCCTTTAAAGCTTCTGTCTCCTGGATAATTTCCTTCATCATTTCTTCACCAATTGCTACACAATCAATAACTTTTGACATTTCTATTTCCCCTTTCAAATATTAATAATACAGCCGGAAACCTTGCTTAAACCTGAATTACGACTGCGCTGATTACTTATTTAAGTTTATCAACTACCAGCTTCAGGGTTTCATCGGCTGTTTTGCTGCCTTCTTCGACCAAACGATTCATTTCTGCAGTTGTCTCTTTTAAAAATTTTTCATTCCTGATAGCGCCCAGATTAATTAATACATTCAATTGTCCGCTTATTAATGCCGCTTTAAGGAAAACAACCCCGCAACCTACATCGGAAATTGCCAGTTTTGAACCGATTTGGCCCATTCTCTCATGTATTTTTATGCCCTCATATGACCTGCGCATAATTTCCAGGGGCACAGAGCAGGCTTCGATCGAGCACTCCTCCATTATTTTTTCTTTATGAGCAACCTGCTCCGGAGTATCTTTCGGCAAGCCGTAGGCTTTTGAGAGAGGTTCAAATACTTCAGCATCCTTATCAACCAGAGATTTAAGATCTTCAATAATTTTTGAACCTTTTTCAAGCAACTCCTTTACTTCATCCTCTACATCAGCATATTTTTTCTTGCCCACGGTGAGATTGCCAACCATGTTTGAAAGAGCCATACCGATAGCTCCTCCCATTGCTGCCGCGCCGCCGCCCCCCGGGACAGGCGCTTTAGAAGCAAGAACGTCGAGAAAGTATGCACTGCTTTTTTCAGCCATTGCCATAATATTTTCCTCCTCTATCTTATTTGGCATTAATTTGCCCTGTATACAAGTTTGTGAGCCAGCGCCGCCAGCAATTCAGTCGGACAGTCAAGTTTTTCGAGAGCTTCAAGAGCATCATGGTAAAGCTTCTCTGTTTTTGCCCTGGCCTTTTCAATTCCCAGCAATGCCGGGTAAGTTGCTTTTAACCTGGCCTGATCTGATCCTACAGGTTTGCCGATCTCCTCGCAGGTACCTTCATAATCAAGCAAGTCATCAATTATCTGAAAGGCTGTGCCGATTGATCCGGCAAATTCTTCAAGTAACTTCAACTGGTTTTTGGATGCCCCGGCAGCGATTGCACCACAGGTTACGGCGGCCTTCAGAAGCGCTCCTGTCTTAAGAGATGCGATTTTTTCCACATCATCAAGGGCAAGATCTTTACCTTCTGCCAGCAAATCGAAAACCTGACCGCCGATCATTCCTCTAGTACCCGCAGCCTCGGCAAGTTTGGCACTGATCTTAACCGCCTTATCGGCATTACCTTCGATCAAGCCATACCGGGCAATTATATCAAAGGCCAGCGTAAGAAAGGCGTCACCGGTAAGAACTGCAACCGCTTCACCGTATACCTTATGACAGGTTGGCACTCCCCTGCGCAAATCGCTGTCATCCATAGCCGGCAGATCATCATGGATTAATGAATAAGTATGGACCATTTCTACTGCGCAGGCAATGTTAATCACTGATTCATTCCCGGCTCCAATTGCTTCAGTTGTTGCAAGCGTCAATACCGGCCTCAGTCTCTTACCGCCTGCTTCAAGATTATAACGCATGGCTGCAGTTAATACAGACGGCGCGCCGACAGGCAGAAATTGAAAGAGGCTGCGGTTTACCAACTCTCTTTTACTTTCCAGGTATGCGTCTATATCAATCATTACTGATCACTTTCATTTTCGGTCTCTTCAGCAGCGCAGTCAGAACCAGCCAGGCTTTGCTGTTCCTCTTTGAGCATGTATTCAACTTTGTATTCTATTTCAGCAAGCTTATCACGGCAGTAACGTGAAAGAGCTAAGCCTTCCTGGAAAGATGATAAAGACTCTTCAAGAGGTATTTCAGCATCTTCAAGACGGTGCACTATCTCTTCAAGTTTTTTTATCGCCTCTTCGTAGGAGAGGTTATCCAGTTTAACCTGATCCGGCTTATCCTTCAAGAACTTTTCCCTCCTCGATCTTTTCAGGACGGCAGATAGCTCTTCCGTCTTTAAAGTTGAGATTTAGTAATTTACCCGGTTTGACATCTTTGATGGTCCGGATTATTTTTCCATTTTCATCCCGGCAGTAGCTGTAGCCACGGTTCATTACCTTCAGGGGACTGTAGCTGTCCAGTTTATCAATCAGGGCTGAGAGCTTAAGATCACTTAACTTCAGCTGCCGGATAATCTCCTTTTTGATTTCACCGTCAAACCGATCGAGAGTATCTTTCAGAGATTTTACTCTCAGGACCGGTAGGCGGAAAAATCTCTCGCTGACGATATAATCGAGCATTTGTTTTTCCTGCTGCAGTTTTCTATTCAACGCCAGTGCCGCCCGCTCACTTTTCTGTCTGATCGTGATCAGTTCTTCGGTAAGATCCGGTACAGCAACCTGAGCGGCAGCCGTGGGTGTGGCGGCCCGGTAATCAGCAACAAAGTCGGCAATGGTAAAATCAGTTTCATGACCGACAGCTGATATAACCGGAATTACAGAACGGTGGATTGCCCGTGCAACAATTTCTTCATTAAAGGGCCACAAATCTTCAAGTGAACCACCGCCCCGGGCTAAAATGATCAGGTCAATGTCATTCCGGCGATTGAGCAAATCCAGCGCCCTGACGATATCAGCAGCAGCTCCGGCCCCCTGAACCAGGCTTTCAACAACCAGTAGTTGCACATAAGGAAACCGGCTTTTCACCGTGGCAATCATGTCCTGCAGAGCTGCCCCTGTAGGTGAAGTAACCAGGGCAATTTTTTTCGGCAGGACAGGAATATTCTTTTTAAGTTCCTGTCGGAACAAACCTTCAACCTCAAGCTTGCTCTTCAGCTGTTCATAAGCGATATAAAGTGAACCTAACCCGGCCGGTTCCATTTCAAAGACATAGAGCTGATAAACACCGTCGGGTTCATAAACCGAAATGTTACCATGCAGAATTACTTCCATACCATCTGAAGGCGCAAATATGCAGCGTATATTTTCCCGACGAAAAAATACTGACCGTAAAGATGAATTCCCATCTTTTACCGTGAAATACATGTGCCCGGACCGGTGATGCTTAAAATTAGATATTTCACCGGTTACCCAGATATCCCTTAGCTGCAGATCACCCTGGATTAAATTCTTGATATACCTGTTTATTTCTGAGACTTTGTATATGGTCTTAGCGTTACGCATATATACTCCAATATAACTTTATTTGCGCTTCAATCGGCAGGCGTTAAACTCTTCATTTCAAGCCGCACATCTTCAATGCTTTTAAATCCCCACTTTGAGCCAAGCGCCCTGGCCAGGTCGCAAATTAAACGCCAGTCAGCACCTACCAACGCAGCATCTGTTGACAACGATTTGTTAATCCTTGTCTGACCTGAGGAATTTGTAAAATACCCATTTTTATTATACTGCGGTTGTGTTGTAAATATAATATCAGTACCATCAGGAACTCCTGAAATTGAGCTGCCCGCTGCAATGACGAAGAGATCACTTTTCCCTGTTAATTCATAATTTCCGTCGCCAAATGTCAGCAGGGCTTTTATTTTTCCGGCTTTTACGGCTTTCTCAATACCGCATCGATCAAGACCGGCGTGATCATTCAACTTTGTCAGGCCGGGGCCAAAATGAGGGGTTCCTCCCGTCAGCAGCACTCCTGCGGCGTTACTGTAAGCTGACAGCATCAATACCCGGTTTCGTCCTTTTTCCAGCTGACCACATTTTTCAAGAAATTCCAGCAGACATTTACCTGTGTCATGATCTGCAGATTCAAAAAAAGAGGGGGTTATAATTGTAATACTACTTTTATTACTGACTGCCCCGGTTATTTCCGTAAGTGTTCCTGCAGTGAGGTTGACATCTGCTGCTTTACTTTCCGGATCTTCCCCGTCTATAACCAGCATAATCGCTTTGAGTAATGCTGAAATGTCTTTTGATTCAGGATCAATATTTATTTCTTTCCAGGCAGTTGTATCATCAGTTCCTGCTCCCAACCGGATGATCAGGGCATCGCCAAACCTGCCGGCCCGGTCAACAGCCATTGCCGCTACAGGGTGGCTCTTTTCAAGATCGCTGCCAATAATAGTTACAACAGAAGCATATCCAATATCAGCAGGTGTCGGTCCCTGGACATTGGCCCCTGTTATTTCCACTGCTCCCAGGTAAGCATTAACCCATGCGATTTCAGCGCCCAGGTCAAGATGCGGGGTAGCTATAACAGTACGGGCCAGCTTCTGCAGCAGATAATTTTCTTCATTACTCAATTTACCGGATGCCAAGACAGCAATAGAGTCCGGACCTGCAGTCTCTTTGATTTTTTTAATATTTTCAGCAGCTTCTCTGAGAGCATCTTCGTAACTGGTTTCGCTGTAGGTTTTGTCATTTCTTTTCAGCGGCAAAGAAATGCGGTCTTTTTTATCAATCTCTTTGAAACCAAATCTTCCTTTTACGCAGAGCCAGCTGATCTTGTCACCATCCCGCGGCACGGTAATTCTGATCAACTTTCGATCAGAACTGTAACGTTCAAGATAGCAGCCCAGTGAGCATTCGTTGCAGACTCCCTGCAGTTTATCAAGTTCCCATTCCCTGCCGCCTGAAGAACGTCCTGTTTCTGTTAACGCGGCTACCGGGCATAGATCCACACACTGCCCGCAAAAAATACAACCTGCCTCTTCAAGACTTACCACCTGACCATCTTTGACAGGCGCAACCCGGGTATTTACGCCATTGCCGATCATGCTGTAGACAAAACGTCCCGGTCCGGATCTGCAGACCTGTATGCAGCGCCCGCAAAGGATGCATTTCTCTTCATCTCGGATTATATCGCGGTTATCGCAATTATCCCCGGACGGAATATCCCTGCTCAGCTGATCGGGCAGGTTAACCTGGTATTCGTAGGCTTTTTCCTGAAGCTCACAGCTGCCGGTGCGCACACATGTGAGACAATCTTTATAAGGATGGGTGGACAGGGAAAGTTCAATTATCCGGCTTCTCATCGTTCGCAGTCTTGAACTGTCGGTTTTAATAACCATGCCGTCTGTAACGGGATTATCACAGGAGGTAACCGGTCTCTTCATGCCTTCAACTTCGACAATGCAAATTCTGCAATGCCCCATCGGCTCAAGACGGGGATGATGGCAAAGAGTTGGAATCTCAATGTTGTTCTGACGGGCTGCTTCCAGGATTGTAGTTCCTTCATCGGCAATTATTCTTTGATCATCTATAGTTACAGAAACTGTTTTTTTCATAGCGCTACCTCCCAGGATTAAAGAACGGCCAGGCCGAGCCTCAGGCATTTAACACATCGCTCTGCTTCATTTATTACAGCTGACGGGCACCCGAAGCCGAGATCGGCTTCATCAAAACCGGCCAGCCTCTTTTCAACTTCAAGCACTTCTTCTTCGAGGCGTATTCTTTTTCCGATCATTTCCGGTACCATTTCTTCTTTATAAACACCCGTTTTTTCGATGAACCTTTCCATCAGAAATGAGCGGCCTGTTTCACTCTTACCGGTGCGAAGGTAACTGTCAATCGCTTCAGCAGCCCGGTTAGCGGTGGCAATTGCTTCTATAACGGTGCGGGCTCCCAGGACTGCGTCGCCGCCTGCAAATATACCCGGAACCGCAGTTGCCATAGTATCAGGATCGACTGCCAGTGTACCCCAGTCGGTAAGTTCAAGGCCGCAGTCATCGGTTATAAAGCTGAAGTCGGCAACCTGCCCGATCGCCGGAATCACTGTATCAGCTTTAAGAATAAATTCTGAGTCGGCAAGTGGAACAGGCCGTCTTCTGCCGCTTGCATCAGGCTCACCGAGCTCCATTTTGATACACTCCATTCCACTGACTGAGCCGCCGTCTTCGAGAATACAGACCGGATTGGCCAGCAGATGGAATATGATGCCTTCCTCTTCAGCTGCTCTTATTTCAGCCGCATTTGCAGGCATTTCATTCCTGGTACGGCGGTAGATCAGGTTAACCTCTTTAACCCCCAGCCTCACTGCCGAGCGGGCGCAGTCCATCGCCACGTTGCCGCCGCCAATTACAGAAACTGTCTCTCCCAGTCTGACCTTTTCGCCAAGGTTGATCTTACGCAGGAATTCAACTCCCGGCATAAACCCCATGTAACAGGCATCCTCACCCTTGCAACCCATGGTCGAGCTCTGATGCAGTCCGCCGGCAATGAATATTGCTTTAAAACCATCTTTCCAGATCTGGTCAAGCGTTATATCCTCGCCTACTTTTGTATTACAGATAATCTCAACACCCATGTTCCTGACCAGGTCAATTTCATAGTTTAATATATCCCTGGGCAACCGGTAACTTGGAATACCAACGGCCAGCATGCCGCCGGGGACAGGCAGCGCTTCAAAAACAGTTACCCTGTAGCCTTTTTGCGCAAGCTGATAGGCAGCATTAATTCCAGCCGGGCCGGCGCCGATTACAGCAACTTTTTCATCTTTAGTTTTTACCTCAGGTTTGGTTACTTTTTGATCATAACTGTTTTTTAAGCCAAAATCGGCCACGAAACGTTTCAGCAGTCGGATTGAAAGAGCCTCGTCTATTGGCTGCCGGTTGCAATTTGATTCGCAGGGATGCACGCAGACCCTGCCGAGAGTACCGACAAATGGTGTCTTTTCCCGGTTTACGGCAAGAGCTTCTTCATAGTTACCTTCTTTAATACATTCAATATATTTAGGTATATTTATGTGAGAGGGGCAGCCATTGCGGCATGGAGCGGTCAGAATCGATTTATATTCATTGCTGTTTGCAGATACCGGGCTCTCCTTCATATATGCAGTGAAATCTTCACGAAAATATTCAAGCGCCTGCAAAAGCGGGGTAGGGGATGAAATGCCGAGTTCACAGAGGGAACCGCTGTGAACCAGGTCAGCAAGATCTTCCAAGATCAGCAAATCTTCTTCTGTTCCCGAACCTTCAACAATTTTATCCAAGCGGTCAGCGATCGCTTTGCTGCCGGCACGGCAGGGAATGCAGCGTCCACAGGACTCCAGCTGAACATTCTTAAAATATTCTCTTAATGCTTTAACTATATTTACATCAGGATCTACTACAACCAGGCCGGACCAGCCTACAATGGCCTTGAGATCTTTACCTTCAATTTTTGCAGGCAGCTTAAGCTGCTCCAGATCGATTCGTTCATCAACTTTTTTTTCACGTTCATCTAGTACGGCGCCATTCCAGCTGCTGAAAAATACCTT
>JAHYJM010000142.1 GCA_019428945.1 Bacillota bacterium
CAATTAAATGAGAAAAACAGCAGAGCTGTTGCAGAGATGGTCTGCAGCTCATTCATGGTCTACTTTGATGAAGCAAAAAGTAACGGTTTGATCTAAGCATGCCAGGTAATTAATATCTCAATAAAATGAAAGGGATAAAACGTGAAAGATCTGTTTACCCCTCCATCTATTTATCCCTTACTTTAAGTGTTAGTGTTCCCGCGGCATACAGATTATTTCCTTAACTTTCGAATCGAAAAAGTGGCTCGAATGAGCAGGTTTAATTACACAAGCTGTATCTGCGCCCCTGCCCGTGCCTCCGATAGAGATGATTTCCTCGCCAAAGGGAATCAGGCCGGCATCAAGGGCCATTACACTTATTTCCAGGCAGACCTTGACCCCCTGCCCGAACATTCTTAAAGTAGTCGAAACTATCTCTGCCGGGTAAACACCCTCAAACTTGTTGCGCAGAGAGCGATCAATCCCGGCAAATAAATGTGTTGTTGTTAATACTTTAATATCCAACTCCTGCAAACGCTTTCTGGCTACTGCGCCCATCTCATCTTCTCCAGGCTTGCCAAAACCGACATGATGGCTCACGCACACAACATTAACTCCTTTACCTGCAAGCAATTCAGCCGTTTTGCCGCTATTGGAAGCGACGACAATATATTTGATACCCAGCTCCTTTGCCTTTTTCAGCGCCGCAACAACAGCATCTTCAGTATTTACGCTTCCTTTTTTAGGAAAATATATCATTGTAAACTACCCCTTTCTGCCCTTTCTACTATTATCTATTCTACAAAACCCTTTATTTTCCTATAAAAAGATTGACAAATATTTATAGTCCTGATAATATTATTATGAAAAATTAGAAATATTTACCGTGTTTTAACAACATGGTAGATTATTTTGCATAACCTGAACGAGAAAGGCAACCCGGTTGAAAAGCCGGAACGCAAAGCCATGGGTCTAAGGTCTGTTGTAAAATGACTATGACAGCCCGGCTGACGAAACAGGTTTATTTGTATCTCTATATATAGAAGCTTGCTTTTCAGGGAGGATTTAAAATGACTAGAGTAGAACGGCGCAGGAACAAGCGCCGCAAGTCTATTAAACCTGTTCATGTCATCCTTGCCATTGTCCTCATTTTGGTTGCAACTTCCACGTTTCTCTTTCTGACCGACACCTTTGGCCTTTCAACTTCCCTGCTCGGCATCTTAACTGCCAGCCAGGTTGAACTGTTCGATGAAGATGGTCTGCTTATTTTTGATGGCGACTATAACATTGATGAAGCAGATACCATTCTTGAAAACACACATATACTTGGAAACCTCTATCTGGCTTCCGGTATCGGCGATGGCAGTGTAGAGCTGACCAACGTAACCGTGGATGGGATTGTTTTCATCCAGGGCGGTGGTCCCGGCACTATCAGCATCACTGATTCCCGCTTCCCCGAACTGCGGGTTAACCGACCTGGCGGCACAGTCCGCCTGGCAGCAAAAGGCGAAACCATCGTAGAATTGTCCGTTCTCGAAACATCATCTATATTGGAAGAAAATGTTGATCGTAATTTCGGTGGCTTCGAAAAGATTGAAGTTATGACCGCTGAAAATATTAAGCTCAGAGGCAGCTTTGAATCGGTTCGCTTAACCGTAAAAGATGCCCTTGTTGACATTGAAAGCGATGAACTTGAAGAACTTGTTGTCACAAGAACAGCTGCCGGCTCGGCAGTTAAATGTCCTGATGGAATGATTTTAAATAATCTCTATGTTGACGGCAGCTTTTATATGGTCGGCTATCTGGAAGTTGACGAAGCCTTTCTGTCAGCGCCCGGTATTACCGAGCTTTCCGGCAGCTATAATCTGGTCAGGATCACCGCAGAAGCCGGACTTTTTACTCTTCTTGAAGGATCAACCTTTGGCGGATTGGTTATTGCTGTAGACTCCTTAAATAACGAGCTTTTCCTTGAACCTGAAGTAATAATTGCCTCTCTTGAGCTAAACGAAGCTGTTGAAGTAAAAGGAGAAGGTCAGATTGAACTTGTTACCGTAAATGCTCCCGGCTCTACAATGGAACAGATTCCGCTTGATATAGTTTTCGGTGAAGAGGTAAGCATCCTAATTGCCGGGCATGAAATATCAAGTCCCGAGATGCTCCGGGCTTTAATCGATCACGGTGATCCGAATTACTACGCCGCAGTTACTCAGGATACCTCGGCTCCGGTAGTTCAGCCGGCTCCAGAGCCCGAACCTGAGCCAGAGCCCGAACCCGAACCGGAACCTGATCCCGAACCCGAACCTGATCCAACCAAAGACTTTGAATTTATTGCTGAAGATGGCATAACCCCGGGAATGAAACTGGTAATAGTTAAGCTTGGCGTATCCGACCCTCAGAATTACAGTGTAACTGTAGGTGGTACAGCGCTAAGCTACAACAGCGATGCCAAAAGATTCTGGGGAGAAATAAGTGAATCAGACGCGGAACGTGAAAAAGTTGTTGTCAGCAAGTAAGAACTGCCTGGAGGTGGGCTGGTGCCTATCGATAAGAAAAAAACGATCCCGCTAGTTTTTTTTACTCTTTTTTTCCTGATCATGATCAGTGCGCCCGTCTCTGCGGCAATATCAGGTTTTGTTGCCAGGGATAGTAGCGGTGACTACTATGAATATGCCTATGAAGATCTTATCGACTCTTACGCCCTCGAGATTATCGGCTCTCCCAACGGTCTCTATGACGACTTCGCAGCGAAGGAAACGGTTGCCCTGCTAAGCAGCAGCGGCGCCTATCTCGATTACAAAGATGTTTTGGACAATTACGCCGCAGCGATTCTGCTCGGCAAAGCCTTTAATATAAAGAAGTACGCAGAAAGCGAAGAAGCAAAAATAGCTCAAATGCCTGCTACTGTTAGCATCGTAAAACTGGTTTCCGGCAAGGTGGCATTCAATGTCAAAAATCTTTCCTCCAGCACTGAATCAAACCCTGATTTCGATCCCCCCAAAACCAAAACTGCAATTAATGGCGCTCCAACTGTTACTCTCGAGCAAGCCCAACTATGGGCTGCCGGGCGTTCAGCAAATCAGCGCTTCATAGATATAGCGCCCCTCTATTGGGAATATGGCGCAAAAACAGGTATGCGTCCAGAAGTGCTTTATGCCCAGGCCGCCATGGAAACTGGCTTTGGCCGTTATGGCAACAGGGTGCTTCCCGAATACAATAACTGGGCCGGAATTAAAGTAGCTTATTCCAACGGCGATGAACCTGAAGATCATGAAGTTTTTGCTACACCTGAAGATGGCGTCAGGGCTCACTTTAACCATATGGCCGCCTACGTGGGCCTTCCACCGGTTGGTGATCCCCATGCCCGCTACCATGTTGTAGCCAGGCAAACCTGGGCTGGTTCGGTACTCTTCGTTGAAGATTTAAGTGGCAAATGGGCGCCCCAACTCGACTATCACGTTTACATTCTAACCCAGCTCGATCAAATGTTTAAAACGAAAACAACAGCGGAAGAAAACAGCAGCCAGAACACACCAGACCCCGAACCTAATCCGGCAGATGGCGGTACTGAAGGCACGATCAGATCTGTTGCTGTAAACGTTGATGTCTTAAGGCTGCGCAGTGGGCCCGGCACAGATAATACCATCATCGACCGGCTTACCCGCGGAACTGTGTTAAGCGTAACCGGGAACCAAAATGAATGGCTGAAAGTCATATCACCAGACAATAAAAACGGGTGGGTTCACGGCGACTACGTGGTAACAGTTGAAGTCGGCATCGATGTGTTAAAGGGTAAAACTATTGTTGTAGATCCCGGCCACGGCGGTTCAGATCCCGGGGCTGTCGGCACGACAGGCATCCAGGAAAAGGTGATTAACCTGGCTGTGGCAAAGCATCTGGTAGAACTGCTTCAACAAGCTGGCGCCACTGTTCTTGTAACACGTACAGGCGATCAGTCAGTAAGTAACCAGCAGAGGGTTGATCTGGCCAACAACGCTAAAGCAAATGCATATGTGAGTATTCATGCCAATGCCTTTTCGAACTCGGAATCAAATGGAACAGAAACTCACTATTGCGGGGAAAACAGCAGCAGCTCGGCAAGCAAATACCTGGCTCAGCAGCTGCAGCGCGAACTGGTACCAGCCCTTGGCCTTCATGATCGGGGTGTCAA
>JAHYJM010000143.1 GCA_019428945.1 Bacillota bacterium
CCAGGCTGTCCATGGCAGTTAAGGCTTTCTTTTCCGCTTCAGAAAGATATTGATCACCTTTAAGGAGGTGAGCTTTACCGGTGTTTTCCAACTTTTTATATTTTTTTTGATCCGTTGTAATGTAAATATCTGTAACTTCGTTAAGTTTGTTAATAATCGTTTTATTTAGCATAACTGCTTTAACCGGACAGGCAAAATATAGAGAAAGTGCTCCTTTTTTTCTGTAATAATTTGCAGATTCAGCTGAAACAGGATCATCGAACCATACCAGATCAGGCTCAAATTCTCTTTCAATCAGGTAAAGTAAAATTTGGAACAAGCGCCGCTTTTCATTTACTCCCTGCAGAAATGGCAGCGGGATGAAATTCATCCCTGGATAATAAAGGGTTAACTCACCTTTTAAGCGGATCATCCGGGGCAGTAACGATTCCCTCACATTGCCAAAGGGATTGGCCCATATCAAATTATTGGCTGTTGCAAGTTTTTCAAACATGAACTGCTGCTCAGTGGCATCAGCCCATGAAGTAGTGCCGATATATAAAATGTTTTTACCCGATATTATTTAAATCACCTTCCAACGCTGTAGTCTCCGCAGAACTTGTTCTGCTTCATTATACTGATATTAACCGGCAGCGTCTACAGTGGTGCCTGGATAATCAAAGATTAAAATGTGTTCTTTTTAATAAGATCGGGTGTAGTTATTAATAATATTTATTTATTGTAGGTGTAGTATTAAATATAATCGTTGTTGGGCATTCGATTTGTCAGGCAGCTGGTTTCTGATTTAATTGACTATCCTGGATTGTCATGTAAAATAAAATATCAGGAGCATTTTATAATCAGGATATTAAAACCACATCTCAACATTTAAAAATAATTCGCGAAAGGATTACCTATGGCTCACCGGTGCTACATTACTTTTCCTACTACTTTTTATGCCATTCGGGTTGAATCTCTCTTAAAAGATAAAACATTTAACTATAAGATGGTTCCTGTACCAAGAAGCATCAGCTCAAGCTGCGGCACAGCGCTTAGTTGTTCCTGTGAAATTATCAATGAGATAAAAATATACCTGGAAAATTTTAATATTGAATTTGAAGGTTTTTTCAGGCTGGAAGAGATTGGCTTGAAAACACCTTCGGTCGAGGAGCTCTACCTGGATGAATAACTATTATTTTGATAATGCCGCAACTTCATGGCCTAAACCTGAATCTGTTTATAAGTCGGCTGAAAACCAGATGCGCAATATGTTTGGTAACCCGGGGCGATCCGGTCATACCCGGACACTTGATGCAGATCGCCTGCTTTACAAAACAAGGGAAGCATTAGCTAAGCTTTTTAATGTAAAAGATCCTGCCCGCATTGTATTTACATTAAACGCAACAGATTCACTTAATATAGCCCTAAAAGGTTTTTTAACCAAAGGCAGTCACGTTATTAATACCGCCATGGATCATAACTCAGTTTTACGCCCACTGGGCAGGCTGATTAAGGATGGTATCATAACAACTTCAACTATCCCATGCAGCAAAACCGGTGTTCCAGATCTGGGTGTTCTTGAAAGTTCTTACATCCCTGAAACCAAATTATTGATTATCAACCACGCATCAAATGTAACCGGTACTATTGCGCCGCTGGAAGATATGATTTCAAGTGCTCACAGGCATAATGTTAAGGTTTTAGTTGATGCTGCCCAAACTGCAGGAACCAGAAATATTAATGTTGAAGAGACAGGTATCGATATGTTGGCTTTTACTGGGCACAAGGGACTTTTGGGACCTACTGGAACAGGTGGCCTCTACGTAAAACCTGGAATCGATCTTAAACCTCTGCGTGAGGGGGGTACCGGGAGCCAGTCAGAACTAGACATTCACCCTGAAAGTATGCCGGAGAGGCTTGAGGCAGGAACAATGAACAGCTCTGGCCTTGCCGGCCTTTCAGAAGGAGTTAACTATATTCTGGAAACAGGCATTGATAATATTATAAATCATGAACATCAGTTACGTGAGTATCTCTTAAAGAAGATAATTGATTTACCAGGCGTTAATATTTTTGGCCCCTCAGCAGAAGACGAGAGCTCCTGTATTATATCGATCACAATAGATAACGCAGACTGCGGTGAGATCGGCTACATTCTGGAAAGCAATTATAAAATACTCTGCCGGACAGGCCTGCACTGTGCTCCCCTGGCACATAAAGCAATTGGAACATTTCCTGAAGGAACGATTCGCTTTAGTCCGGGGGTTTTTACTCAAAAAGAAAATATCGATTACCTTGTAGATGCTTTGAAAGAAATTCTTAACATGATAAACAATTGATTCAAAACCTGAAGGAGGTTTAATAATCATGAAATCAGTTGACTGCCGGGGATTAAACTGTCCGGAGCCTGTAATAAGAACAAAACAGGCTATGGCAGAAATACCAGGAGCTGAACTAAAAATAATTGTTGACAATGAAACCGCACGAGACAATGTGTTACGCTATGCCAGAAACCAGGGCAGATCGGCCGAATGGGCAGAAAGTGATGGTTTATTTTCTATTTCAATAGGCAGCAGTAATGATAAAGATCAACCTTCGGCAGAAACCGGAACTAAAGATGGTAATCATGAATATCCGGTATTATTTATAACTACAAACTTTCTTGGCCGGGGTAGTGATGAACTCGGGGAAATGCTGATGCGCAACTTTATCTATACTTTAACTAAGCGAGATAATCTTCCCGGGGCTATTATATTTATGAATTCGGGTGTAAAGCTAACTATAACAAAATCCGCTGCTTTGGATGAGCTGTTAGAGCTGGAAAGCAGAGGCGTTAAACTACTTGTATGCGGCACATGCCTCGATTATTACCAACTCAAAGAAGTGCACAAAGTTGGACAGGTCAGTAATATGTATGACATCTCAGACCTTTTGTTTGCCTCTGAAAGGGTTATTACTCTCTAATTAATCTGGTTTAAAATAGCAAACGGATCTATTATTCCGGATAAAAACAAGTAAAGACTTACGGTTACATTAAGAAGTGCGAGTGATAAACCAAGGCTGTTTAGAAATATCCCAGCCCGGTTTAGATCAGGCCTGGATTTGTTCTTATCAAGTAAAGCGAGCAGCAGACCTGTTAGAGCAAGAAAGATACCGAAAACAGGAACAACCCAGACAATAAGCATGATTATACCGATCTTAACTGAACTTCTTGCCACCGACCGAACTCCTCCCCTGCCACTTACGATTCAAGCCTTTTATCTTCAACACTAAGCTTATTTGTTTGAAAGAATAATATCAAACATCATGTGCGCTATCAATAGTCCGTACTCGATTTACGCCTAACAATAGATATATATATTTATTATTCTATAGGTTGCACTCAGTATTGCTGCATGTTATATTGTTCAAAGGAATTCGATAATATCTATGATTAAAACGGTGAAAATATTTGATCCCATTCTTTTCAGACAGCAAACCCTTCAGTCGCAATAAAGCAGTTATCTTTGTTGTCATATCAGCTATCCTCTGGAGCACCAATGGTCTGTTCATCAAGATGATCGACCTCGGACCTCTCACAATCGTTGGTGTTCGCAGCGCTATCGCAGCGGTGATGATGGTTGCCATTTATAATAAAAACTTACGGTTCAACTGGTCTTTCCCTCAGATAACAGGCGCACTCGCATATTCTGCAACCGTTATAGCCTTTGTTTCAGCAACAAAAATGACTACAGCAGCAAATGTTGTCTTCCTCCATTATTCAACCCCTGCATTTACCGCCCTGCTTGGAGCATGGCTACTAAAAGAAAGAGTATCGCGGTTTGACTGGGGCATTATTGCTGTTGTTCTTGGCGGAATGGCTCTCTTTTTCCTCGATGAGTTTACGCCAGGCGGGTTTTGGGGCAACATCATTGCCATTGGCAGCGCGATAACTGTTGCATTTATGATTCTTTTTCTGCGCCAGCAGAAAAGCGGCTCGCCGCTTGAGACAATTATTCTAGGCAACATATTTACAGTTGTAATATGCTCTTTTTTCTTTTTTCAGGAGCCGCCGACCACAGGTGATTGGTTACCTCTTTTATACATGGGCACAATACAAATAGGACTCTCCTTTATCTTGTATTGCAGCGCAATTAAGTATATAGCC
>JAHYJM010000017.1 GCA_019428945.1 Bacillota bacterium
TATGCTCTTATTGCTACCCTTGCCTGTCCAGACTTCTGTACTGCACTGCCTCGGCAATATGATTAGCCTCAATAACCTCTGCTCTATCCAGATCGGCAATAGTTCTTGCCACTTTAATAATTCTGTCGTGGGCACGCATTGATAGTTTTAGGCTTTGAAATGACTGGTGCAGAAGCTGGCGCGCTTCCCTGCTTAACTGGCAGTGTTTTTCAAAATGACGTGACCGAAGCTGGGCGTTATTGCCTATTTTTATATGGCTATATCTCTTACGCTGAAGCAGACGAGCTTCTTCAACCCTTGCTCGTATCTTTTCTGAACTTTCACTGATGGTCTCTTCCTGCAGTTGCTCATACTTAATTCCGGGCACTTCAACCTGAATATCGATTCGATCAATAAGCGGGCCGGAAAGTTTCGACCGGTAGCGAAAAATCTGGGTAGGGCTGCAACGGCACTCCTGACGCGGGTCGCCGTAGTTACCGCAGGGGCATGGGTTCATTGAACCGATAAACATAAAATCGGCAGGGTAAGTAACTGTGGCGGCCATGCGTGTCACTGTCACCATCCTGTCTTCCAACGGTTGTCTTAAAGCTTCTAAAACTTCCCGGTTATATTCAGGCAGTTCATCGAAAAAGAGCACTCCATGATGAGCCAGACTCACCTCACCCGGCCGGGGAGATTTACCTCCTCCGATAATTCCTGCTGTGGAGGCGCTGTGATGTGGGCTTCGAAAGGGCCGACTGCTCATCAGGGGACTGCCGGGTTTAAGCTGTCCGGCCACGCTGTGAATTCTGGTTATCTCAAGAATTTCATTCATTGTCGGTGCGGGCAATATTGAGGGTATCCGCCTGGCAAGCATCGTCTTACCGCTGCCTGGTGGGCCATAGAGAAGTACATTATGAGCGCCTGCTGAAGCTATTTCAAGGGCGCGTTTGGCTGTTTCCTGGCCCCTGACTTCGCTGAAATCATGTTCATAGTTTTTTATATCTTTAAAATCTCCCGGCATAGTTTTAATTTCGGTTAGTTCAGCCAGGTTCTGCAGATGTCCGGTGATTTGGGTTAATGTATCAACACCCCGTACATTTATGCCTTTGACAAGAGATGCTTCGGCGCTGTTTTGTAGGGGCAGATAAAATATGCAGTTTTGGTAATCTTTAAGTTCGCTTAGTGATAATGCCATGGCCAGGGTGCCGTTGATTCCACGCACTTTACCTTCGAGTGACAGCTCCCCGACAAAAACTGCATTATCGGGAATATCACTCATTTGCAGCTGTCCGGTAGCGGCAAGTAGAGCTACGGCAATAGCCAGATCAAAAGCGGAGCCTTCTTTTTTCAGATCGGCTGGGGCTAAATTTACGGTTATCCTGGAATAGGGAAAATTAAAACCGCTGTTACGCACAGCAGCTCTAACCCGTTCTTTTGCTTCGCGGACTGAAGCATCGGGCAAACCGATAATATCAAAAGCAGGGAGCCCATCGGAGATATCAACTTCAATTTTAAGGGGGATACCTTTAATCCCTAAAACTGTGCATGAATGAACGCTGGCCAGCATCTTGTTTGCCCCTTTCATTGCTGCAATTTGACTGCGGGTAGATATAAGGTGATTACTACATTGGCCATTTAATATTTCTCCGGGCGATGACTGATATCCTGCAGCAATATTTCTCTAAAAAGCGAATGGATATTTTAAAGCAGCGCTAATCTGTGTTATAATTCTAAGTGTTTAGTCATATCGGAAGAAGTCTATCTGAGGCTGAAGTAAATATTATTAGATTAAGGGAGGAATCATTGATGGACAAATGGGAATGCCAGGTATGCGGTTATGTTTACGATCCGGCAGAAGGAGACAGTGACGGAGGGATCGCTCCGGGCACAGCTTTTGAAGATCTCCCCGATGACTGGGTCTGCCCGGTTTGCGGTGTTGGCAAAGATGAGTTCTCCAAACTGTAAACTTAATCGATAAAAGTTTAAGATTTTAAAGTTAGTCCATAAAGGATGGGAGGATTATTTCCTCCTATTCTTTATGTTTCGCTTCTTCAAGCGCTTTAACCAGGTGAACTACACCGGCCACTTTTTTCAGTTCAATTACAAAGGCAATACCGGTGGCCGGTTTTTCCAGTTTTCCCGCTTTTATGATCGCATCAAGCACTTTTTCACTTTTCGCTTCCTGAACGATAGTAAAAATGATCTCCTTTTCAGGTTCGATCGGTATGCCAAGCAGTTTTTTCGTTTCATGGATACCCGTTCCCCTGGCCGGAATTATTGTTGCTCCTTCAGCGCCCGCTTCTCTTGAGGCTGTAATGATATTTTCGCAAAAACCTTTTTTAATTATAGTTACAATAAGGTCATGCTTGATATTAATTTCCATTTTCGAAAACCTCCCCGCTAATTTCAGGATTATCAATATATAAATCATTTTCACTGTCCGGTGAAGTTTCACTTAAATCCTTTTTATCATACCCGTTATCTGGCTCAGAGCTATTTAGCTCTTCATTAGAATTATCCTCTGCTGCAATAATTTCATCGGTTTTGTCCTCATCATTTTCACTATTGTCATTGGGATAAAGAAAACCAAGCAGCATTACCATAATAATCGGAGCCAGGGCAACGAGGGCGATTAAGCCGAAGCCGTCGGTAACTGAATCGCGACCATCGATCGCGTCGGCAGCGCCAACGGCCATTGCCATAATAAAGGTCACTGTCATCGGGCCGGTGGCGACCCCGCCTGAATCAAAAGCAATTGCCGTAAATGAGGGTTTGGAAAAAAACATTAAAATTACAGCGAGCAGGTACCCGGGAATGATAATGTAGTAAAAAGGTATACCATAAACGATACGGGTCATGCCCAGGGCAATAAAGAGTCCGACTGCTGTGCACAGAGTGTACATCATTAATGTGCTGCGGATGTAGCCGCTTGAGCTTTTTTCTACCTGCCTGGTTAATATACGCACGGCTGGTTCGGCCAGGGTAGCCACAAAACCGAGTAAAAATCCGATCGGTATCAGGACCCAGCGGCTTGGCAGTCCGCCGAGGATTGATCCCATCTCGTTTCCCACAGGCATGAAGCCGATTTTAACGCCCTGTAAAAAGAGGGCAAGTCCTGCAAAAGCAAAAGCAATACCAGTCAGTAAATTAATCAGCATTCTTTTTGGCATTTTAAAATAGAATATGAAAAAAAGAAACAAGATCAGGATCGGTATTATCGCTGTTAAAACTTCCAGCAGGATATGGTCGAAACCTTCGAAGACTAAACTTAAGTTCACCCGTAGATCACCCCCAGCAGCATTACTCCCAGAACCGGGCCGATCGAGGCGAGTCCGATTAAACCAAAGGTTTCAGAAACACCGCTTTTCCCGCCAAGGACAGAAGTTGTTCCAACACCAATAGCCAGTATAAAAGGAACAGCCATGGGACCTGTCGTGACGCCGCCTGCATCAAATGATATGGCAACAAAGGCGGGTGGGGTAAAGAATGAAAGGAGCACAACAAGAACGTAACCACTGGCAAGCAGATATGAAATCGGTATGCCGAGAAGAATACGCAGTATTGCAACAGCTACAAAGAAGCCCACCCCTGTGGCAACAGCAATGATCAGCAGGCTTGTTCCGATAGAACCCCCGGAAGCGAAATCAACCTGAAGGGCAAGAACCCTTACATCTGGCTCCGCAACGGTTATAACAAAGCCAAAGATAAATGCTGCTGTAAGCAGAAACACCAGGGATCCGCGGGTAACCAGCTCAGATCCGATCATCTCGCCGATGGGCAGCAGGCTGACTCTAACCCCAACCAGGAAAAGAAAGAGCCCGGAAGTAACAAGCACAGCCCCGGCCATAAATTGCCAGAAAAGGCTGATTGGTGTCCTGATCACAAAAAACTGGATCAAGATAATCACAATGACAATCGGTCCTGTTGCCTGCAAAACTTCAAGAATAATTTCTTTTACATCTTCAACCATATGCTTGTTCTCCTCCGGAAGGATTATCTCTGTAATTAATGATAGCCTAACGATTGTGGCCTGTCCAGTATATGGGAATGATGGAGCTGCGATTAATTGAACTCTGGCCGTGGTAAAATATATATGTTATGATCCGCCTTAGTTGATTTTTATCAGGAGTGATGCTTAACAATGAGTGATAATAGGTTATACGGTCCAATTGGCAGCAATGCAGATCCCGAATGGTTGGCTTCGCTTAAAAATGAGCTTAACGAAGCCCAGTTCGAGTTTGCTACTTCTGAAGATCCGGCCCTGCTTGGTTTGGCCGGCCCCGGTTCGGGAAAAACGAGAGCATTAATATACAGGGCTGCGCACCTGGTGAAATGCGGGGTCAGGCCTGAAGAGCTGCTGCTCCTGACCTTTACCAATAAAGCGGCAGGCGAGATGAAAGATCGTCTTGAAAACCTGCTTGGCTTTTTGCCGCATTACCTTTGGGCAGGCACATTCCACAGTATCGGGGCGAGAATTCTGCGCAGTCATGCTCACCTGGCCGGCCGCACCCCCAACTTTACCATTCTCGATGAAGACGACAGCAGGGTGCTGCTCAAACAAATTCTGAAGTCCCTGTCAATAGGCGACGAAGAACGTAAAACAATTATGAAGCGAGGGCTTTTGGGGCGCATTATCAGCCAGGCACGCAATTCCGGGTTATCGATCCGAAGCGTAATGGAAGAAGATTATCCCTACCGGCTTGAATACCTCGAGGTGGTCACAAATACTGCAGACCAATACGAATTGAAGAAAAAAGAAAGTAACGCTTTTGATTTTGATGATCTGCTGCTGCAGTGGCTTGAACTCTTTGAGAATCATCCCGGGGTAAGGGAACAATACCGCATGCGATTCAAGCATGTTCTGGTTGACGAGTTCCAGGATACCAATGTAATTCAGGCCCGCATTATTGAGTTCTTTTCGGGAAGTTCTACAATTTGCGTGGTTGGCGATGATGCTCAGTCGATATATGCTTTCCGTTACGCCCATATCGGTAATATACTATCATTTCCTGAGAAGTACAGCGGCTGCTGCCTGGTCCGGATGGAACAGAATTACCGCAGCACTCCGGAAATCGTTGACCTTGCAAACTGTTCAATCAGTTATAACCGTGAACAGCTGCCTAAAAAGCTTTTTTCTAAAAATATATCCGGCCCTAAACCGCTGGTTGCCAAGGTATATGACGCCCGGCAGGAAGCTTCTTTTGTTCTTCAAAGTATCTGGGAACTTCAACATAATGGTATTTCCCTGGATGATATAGCCGTGCTCTACCGCAGTTCTTATCTGACTCCCGAAGTTGAATTTGCATTAGCCCGCAAGGGGATTAATTACCGCACCTATGGAGGAGTTAAGTTTTTTCAGAAAGCTCATGTTAAAGATCTGCTTGCTTACCTTAAGGTTATCTACAATCCCCTGGATGAAAACTCATGGCGCAGGATCGCCACCATGCAGCAGGGTCTTGGACCGGCCACATTCGACAAAATGTGGGGAAAACTCAGGAAGCAGCCCGAGCCGTTGAACGCTGCGCTTGTTGGAGAGATATACCCTACCAGGGGTAAAGAGGGCTGGGAGTCACTGATAAGTGCTCTTGATGCCGTCAGAAAAATGGGACCGGGTCATGTTCCCCAACTGCTTACAACAGTTATGGATTTAAACTATGATCATATTTTAAAACAAAACTACCCTGATCAGTATGAAGACAGGTTAAGAGGTATTGAACGATTGGCTATCTATGCTGAACGTTTTGAAACCCTCGATCTTTTTCTTGAGTCCCTTGCTCTGGAAGAATCGGTTTTTGCAGACACAGCTTCTAACTCGTCATATAATGACGGTCAGCTAACCCTTTCTACAATTCACAGCGCCAAAGGCAAGGAGTGGGATGCCGTTTTTATTATCGGTATGAACCAGGGGCACTTTCCCAGCGGACAGAGCGATTCCAGAACTCTTGATGAAGAGCGGCGCCTTTTCTACGTGGCATCAACCCGGGCCCGCCGCTATCTTTATATGACAACCTACAGGGAAGATTATCGTAATTACGGAGCGGTATCAGAAGGCCCGTCGCTTTTCCTTCGTGAACTGCCTCCTGAATGTTACCAGCTTCTCGACATGGACGACGGTTACTAAATTGATTGGACACAATTGAAACAACTGTAGTATAATACCTGTTAATAATTTAATGCGACCCGGTAATAATCCCGGATTGGGGATTATTTTATACTTTTAGTGCCGCTAAGCAGGAGGACAATCATGAACAAGGTGGATATATACGATACAACACTAAGAGACGGATCCCAGCGGGAAGGGGTTTCCTTATCAGTAACCGATAAACTGAAAATTGCCCAGAAACTTGATGATTTTGGCATCAGCTATATCGAAGGCGGCTGGCCAGGATCAAACCCCAAAGATATTGAATTTTTCAGGCGAGCCCGGAAGATTAAGTTCAATAATGCCCGGTTATGTGCATTCGGCAGTACGCGCAGACCTGGAATTCAAGCTGCTGAAGACAGTAATATCAAAGCCCTGGAAGAGGCCGGTACTGAGACGGTAACAATATTCGGAAAGAGTTGGGATTTCCATGTCGTTGATGCCTTAAAAACCACACTTGATGAAAACCTTAATATGATTGGTGACAGCATTGCTCATCTGAAAAAAAAAGGCCTGGAAGTTTTTTTCGATGCTGAACACTTCTTCGACGGCTACAAAGCAAACCCCGATTACGCCCTGGCGACACTTGAAGCTGCTGCAGAGGGTGGGGCTGATGTTCTCATTCTCTGTGATACAAACGGCGGGTTAATGCCCTGGGAGCTGATACCTATACTCTCGGCAGTTAAAGAGCGAATCAAAACGCCCCTAGGAATTCATACCCATGACGATGCCGGTATGGCAACAGCAAATTCCCTGCTTGCGGTAAAAGAAGGGATCATTCAGATTCATGGCACAATAAACGGTTACGGTGAACGTTGCGGTAACGCCAACCTCTGTACGATAATGCCCAATCTCAATTTAAAGATGGGTATTAAATCGGTTACACCGGAACAATTGAAAGGGTTAACCAAGCTTTCACGCTATATAGCTGAACTGGCCAATATCGCCCCTGCTGATCAGCAGCCCTATGTCGGTTACAATGCTTTTGCGCATAAAGGCGGAATTCATATAGATGCAGTAAGTAAAATGCCTGCAACTTATGAGCATGCCGATCCAATGCAGGTTGGAAATAAACGCAGAATTCTAGTATCCGAACTTGGCGGACGCAGCACAATTACCTTAAAAACCAATCAGAACAATTTTAAACTCGATAAAAGCAGGCCGGAAACAGCATCTGTGTTACAGCGCATAAAAGAGATGGAACATTACGGATACCAGTTTGAAGGCGCTGAAGGTTCATTTGAACTGTTAATTTTAAAAATGATGAAAGCTTACCAGCCGCTCTTTCAGCTGGAAGGTTTCAGGATGATCATTGAAAAACGTGAAGATGGTCACATGTATTCGGAGGCAACCATCAAGGTCAGGGTAGGCGATGTACAGGTTCACACTGCAGCAGAAGGTAACGGTCCGGTTAACGCGCTTGATAACGCTTTACGTAAAGCGCTTGAAGGAATCTATCCTGCCCTGAAAAAAATCAAACTTACAGACTTTAAGGTGCGGGTAATAGATGGTGTCGACGGAACAGGCGCTCAGGTTCGGGTCTTTATAGAAACCCGCGATGAAGAAAAAACCTGGGGTACTGTCGGTGTTTCTCCCAACGTTATCGAAGCAAGCTGGATAGCCCTGGTCGACAGTATCGAATATGGTCTGCTCTGCCGTAAGCTGCCTGAATTTACCGAAGCACGTGATATTCTTGAGCAGCTGAAAGGCGAAGATATTAACTGAGAAGGATAGCCTGAATTTACAAAGGAGATTGCATCTTAGTGAATAAAGAAAACCTGGTCGGCATACTCCTTGAACTTTCCTCAACAGCAGGTGTTTCAGGCGATGAAGCAGCTGCCGTTAAAGCGGCCCGGAGCCAGTTCAGCCTTTATACCGATGAGGTTAAGCTGGATCGCTTCGGGAACTTGATCGCCATGAAAAAAGGCGAAGCTCCCCCCAGTGAAAAATTAACCCTGGCCTTGATCGCCCATATTGACGAAATCGGATTGATGGTGACAAAAATTGAACCTGGCGGTTTTTTACGTTTTACTTCTCTTGGCGGTATAGATGCGCGGGCTTTACCCGGCCAGGCGGTAGTCGTGCACGGCAAAAAGACTGTAGAAGGGGTAGTCGGTGCAACAGCGCCACACCTTTTATCTCCACGGGATCGGGCCAAGACAGTTCCCTTTGAAAAACTTTTTATAGATACCGGCTATGATGATCAGACCCTGAATAATTATGTCAGGGTTGGAGACACGATTTCATTTATACAGAAACCCTTACTTTTAGAGACCGGAAAGCGGATTACCGGAAAAGCGCTCGATAACCGGGCTGGTGTAGCCGCGCTTATTTTTTGCGCTGCTGAACTGACCGGTTTACGCCACCAGGCAGATCTCTGTTTTATTGCATCACTGCAGGAAGAAGTTGGACTCAGGGGAGCGATAACCGCTGCATACGGTTTAAAGCCGGACCTTGCCGTAGCTGTTGATGTAACCCATGGCGATATACCCGGAGTTGATGAGAAAAAAGCTTTTAAACTCGGAGATGGGCCTGCGCTTGGTATGGGACCTAATTTTCATCCCCCTTTAAGTTTGGCCATGCAGCAGACCGCAAAAGAATATAACCTGCCTTTTCAGGTTGAACCTATTCCTGCTCACAGCGGCACTGATGCCTGGGCTTTCCAGGTTTCCCGTGAGGGTATCCCTACAGCTCTTCTTTCCATTCCCCTGCGTTATATGCATACAACAGTTGAACTGCTTGATATAGATGATCTCATTTCAGGCGGCAGACTGCTGGCCCGCCTGGCTGCCAGAATGAACAAATCTTACCTCGGGGAGTTGAGAGGGTGTTAGCCGAACTTTGCGATCTGCGAGCTGTTTCCGGCAACGAAGATGCTGTCCGTAATTATATCCTCGACAAACTGACTGCTGCTCAGGTTGAAACCCGTGTAGATACGATGGGCAACCTTCTGGTCAGTAAAGGTAAAAGTAAAAGAACCCCTGTAATGCTTTCTGCACATATGGATGAAGTAGGCCTGATGATCATGTCTATAGAAAAAACCGGCCTGCTTAAATTCAGCCCCGTAGGAGGTATAGACAGCAGGATATTGCCCGGAATAAGGGTAAGAATAGGTTTAAACGGGCTGCCGGGTGTGATCGGCGCCAAGCCTGTACACTTGCAAAAGAAAAATGAGCAGGAAAAGCCTTTCGATGAAGATTCTCTTTACATCGATGCTGGTTTTAAAAACAGTGATGAAGCAGGAAAGTATGTTTCTGTCGGTAATTTTGCAGCTTTTGATTCTACATTTACAGAAATCGGCAACGGTTTTTATCGCGGCAAGGCCTTTGATGATCGAGCTGGTTGTCTGGTTCTTTTAAAACTGCTTCTTGAAAATAATGGCCTTGCTTTCAATGCGGCTTTTACTGTTCAGGAAGAAATTGGTACACGGGGAGCGGCAGTGGCGGCTTACACACTTGAGCCGGAAGCAGCTCTTGTCGTTGAAGCGACAGCTGCGGCGGATACTCCGGGAACTGACAAAGAAGCCTCTGGCACAAACCTGGGTGACGGGCCTGCTATCAGCGTCATGGACAGTACGATCATGGTCAGCCGTAAAATGCGTGAAGAACTGGCTGAAATAGCAGAGAAAGCATCACTGCCTTACCAGTACCGCCGTTTTACCGGTGCAGGTACGGAAGGCGGTATTATTGCGCTGACGCGCGGAGGTGTGGAAACTGCTGTCCTGGCCATCCCATGCAGATATATTCATTCGCCTCACAGTGTCATGAAAGAAAGTGATTTTAATGTCGCGCTAAACCTCGTCAAAGGCTGGTTGGAGCAGAGGCAGTAGAAAGGTGTGATCAGACATGACTTTAAAAGATACATTAAAAAAACTTACAGAAGCTTATGGGCCCTCGGGTGAAGAAAAAGAAGTAAGCTCGCTGATCATTGGAATGGTAAAAGATAATGCTGACGATATTTTTGAAGACAACCTGGGTAACCTTTTTGTCGTTAAAAAAGGTAAGGGACCAAAAGTAATGATCTCTGCCCATATGGATGAAATCGGTATTATAGTAACTCACATTGATGAAAACGGGTTTTTACGAATCGCACCCGTTGGCGGTATATCTCCAAGACTGCTTGTCGGGCAGCGTTTGCGCTTTAACAGTGGTCTAATCGGTACTGTATATCATGAAAAGCTGAAGGAATTAAAAGAACTCGACTGGTCCAAAATATATCTCGACATAGGCGCCGAAAATTTAGAATCAGCCACAAAATCTGTTAAAATCGGTGATCTTGCCTGTCTTGATCAACCCTTTAAGGAGCAGCGGGAAGGCCGTTATATGGCCAAATCAATGGATGACCGCGCAGGCTGCGCTGTCCTGGTTGAGGTGATCAACCGTCTGAACGGCGAACTGCCCCAGGAAGCCTGTTTTGTCTTCTCTGTTCAGGAAGAACTTGGCTTAAGAGGCGCTAAAACGGCTGCTTACCGCTATGAACCTGATTTTGGCCTGGCTGTGGATGTCACCCTCGTGGGTGACACGCCTAAAGCGCCTACCATGGCCGTAAGCCTTGGTAAGGGGCCGGCGATAAAGGTTAAAGACAGCTCGGTGCTCTGCCACCCGGCCGTTCGCCGTTTTATGATTGATATAGCTGATGAAAACTGCATTCCATATCAACTTGAAGTCCTTACCCGTGGCGGAACTGATGCGGGCGCAATTCACCTGACCCGCGAAGGTGTTCCCTCGGGTGCCATATCCATTCCATGCCGCTATGTTCATACCGCATCAGAGGTTGTCGATAAAATCGATCTTGACTATGCAGTAACATTGCTTGAAAAATTGCTGCTCAGTACCTGGCCGGGAACGGAGGGGTTATATTCAAGATGAGTTTTGATCCCGGGAAAGAACTGATCTATTTGAATGCTTTAAACAGGGTATCTCTTCTTGGTGCAAGACGCATCTCATCCCTGATCGGCCATTTCGGAACGGCAGAAGAGGCCTGGAATACTTCTGCTGATCAATACAAAAATGCGATTGATTTCAAGGGGAATCTTGATGCAATTATAAAAGAAAAAGCCCTGATAGACCCGGAACAGGAATGGAACCTGCTTCAGCAAAGGGAAATTAAGTGCATCTCGCCCAAATCTCCCGAATATCCACAACTGCTTAAACAGATTCCTTTCCCCCCACCGGTCCTCTACTACCGCGGTTCTCTTGAAAAAATCAATAACCCTTCTGTTGCAATTGTCGGAAGCCGTCGCTGTACATTCTATGGTAAAGAAGTAGCTGCGCGTCTTTCAGGAGAGCTTGCCTCTGCAGATGTTGGAGTCATAAGCGGTATGGCTCTTGGAGTTGATACCGCTGCTCACAGCGGCGCGCTGGAAAACAGCGGCTACACAGTGGCCGTGTTGGGCTGCGGCCTGGGCCGCTGCTACCCGCCCCGCAATAAGGACCTGATGGAGCAAATTGCTGCGAATGGCGCTGTTGTCAGTGAGTTTTCAGTTAATACAGAGCCAGTTGCTTTTAATTTTCCACAAAGAAACCGTATCATCAGCGGGCTTTCACTGGGCACAGTTGTTGTCGAAGCGACGGCTAAAAGCGGAGCTTTAATTACCGCAAATTATGCGCTGGAGCAGAATCGCGAAGTATTTGCCGTACCCGGCAACATTGGAAGCCCTTACAGCCGGGGCTGCCACCGCCTGCTAAAAGATGGCGCCCGGCTCGTTGAATCCGTTGATGATATCCTTGAAGAACTTTATATTGAAACCCGGGCAGAGGAGCAGCTTACACTCGATCTGCAGAATTCCGATCTGTCAGCGCAGGAAAAGGCGCTTCTTGAAGTGATTCCATATCAGCCAATTCACATTGACAGTATTATTCAGCTTGGCGGATTAAGCGCTGCAGAAGCTGGTGCGCTGCTGCTTTCACTGGAAATTAAAAAGAAAATTTTTCAGACTCCCGGTAAATATTTTTGCCGCGCTTGACAAATATGATAGAATACCTTCCGGAGACCCTTCCAAACCCGGAGGAGGATAAAAAATGAACTTGGTTATAGTTGAGTCGCCAACAAAGGCTCGTACCATCAGTAAATTCTTAAGTAAAAAATATAAAATATTGGCTTCCCAGGGTCATCTTATCGATCTGCCCCGCAGTAAGCTGGGTGTTGATATTGATGCCGATTTTGAACCTCAGTACATCACAATCCGCGGCAAAGGCAAAATTCTGAAAGAACTAAAAGAGGCCGGCAAAAAGGCTGATAAAATATTCCTGGCAGCCGACCCTGATCGTGAAGGGGAGGCAATCTGCTGGCATATAGGTCGCGCACTCAAACTTAATCTTGAGCAGCCCTGCAGGGTGGAATTTAACGAGATTACAAAAGAAGCCGTTAAAGAAGCTTTTAAAACACCGCGTGTTATTGACTCTAACCGGGTTGATGCCCAGCAGGCCAGGCGTGTTCTGGACCGTCTCGTTGGCTACAAGATCAGTCCGCTTTTATGGCGAAAAATACGCAGCGGCCTCAGTGCAGGGCGGGTTCAGTCTGTAGCTGTAAGGCTTATTTGTGAACGTGAGGAAGAGATAAATAACTTCAAGAGTGAAGAATACTGGACTTTGGATGTTCTTCTGGAAGATGAAAATTCAAAAACAAAGTTCAAAGCTGCTCTTGATCGATATAAAAAGAAAAAAATTGAGTTGGAAACCGAAGCCGAGACAAAAGCGGTTGTAAGCGCTGTTAGAGATGAAAAATTCATTGTTGAAAAAATAACCCGTTTACAACGTAAAAGAAAGCCCTGGGCGCCTTTTACCACCAGCAGCCTGCAGCAGGAAGCATCTTCAAAATTAGGTTTTACAAGCCGTAAAACTATGAGTCTGGCTCAGCAGCTATACGAGGGAATAAATGTTGGCGGAGGAGAAACTGTAGGCTTGATCACCTATATCAGAACTGACTCAACTAAAATATCGAACCAGGCCAGGGAAGAAGCGAAAACTTTAATCAATGAAAAATTCGGAGCTGATTATTTGCCGGTAAAGCCTCCGGTCTATAAGTCGCGCAAGGGAGCCCAGGAGGCTCATGAAGCTATCCGGCCCACATCAGTCAGCCGGGAACCTTCACTTGTCAAACAATTTTTGTCAAGAGATCAAAATCGCCTTTACAAGCTTATATGGGATCGCTTTGTAGCCAGCCAGATGGCTCCGGCGCTGTACGATCAGGTCAGGGTAAATATCACTGCAGGCGAGTACAGCTTTAAATCAACAGGCTCAACCCTGCTTTTCCCCGGATTCCTTGTCCTTTATCAGGCCGATGAGACTGAAAAAGACACGGTATTACCAAGGCTGGAAGAAAATCAGCAGCTGGCACTCATGGAACTGCTGCCGGAACAGCACTTTACCCAGCCTCCTCCGAGATTTAATGAGGCATCGCTGATTAAGACTCTCGAGGAGAAAGGCATCGGACGGCCCAGCACATACAGTCCTATTATTGAAACTATCCAGGGGCGCGGTTATGTCATTAAAGAAAAGAAAGCTTTTGTTCCCACTGAGCTTGGCTTTATCGTTGTTGATATGATGAAAAATTATTTTCCTGAAGTAATTAACATTGACTTTACAGCCGGGCTGGAACAGCAGCTTGATGAAATAGAAGAGGGAAAACTTGAATGGCTGAAAGTTATCAACGATTTCTATTATGGATATTTCAAAGAACGGTTAGAAGTAGCTGATGTAAAAATAGAAAAGGTTGAGATGGAGCCGGAAATAAGTGAAGAAAGCTGCCCCAATTGTGGGAAACAACTTGTTTACAAACACGGCCGCTTCGGCCGTTTTCTGGCCTGCCCCTCATACCCGGAATGCAAATTTACCCGGAAAGTTGTAAAAGATACTGGTGTAAAATGCCCTGTAGAAGGCTGTGATGGCAAAATTATTGAAAGGCGCAGTAAAAAAGGGCGTGTATTTTACGGCTGCAGTAATTATCCCGAATGCACTTTTTCAATGTGGAATAAGCCGCTACCCGAACCATGTCCCAAGTGCGGTTTAATGATGGCTGAAAAATGGAAAGCCGGAAGTAAGTCCGGTTTATGTACCAATAAGGACTGCGGCTACGAAAAAAAATATACCGGCGAAAAAGTTGCCGCAAAAAATTAAACTATAAAATGTCACCTATACTCCTGCCTTAACAGGGTTAAAGAGGAAGCCTGTTTCTGAAACCGGGAAGTCAGATTTAGCTGATTCAATCATCAAGTATTGAATAGGTGGAATTTTTTAAAAAACGATGCTATTTACTTGCAACCGGAGATTACTTATGTTAGGATATTAAGGGTGTTGCGTGTGATAGTATACGATTGGCTTGAACGTTTCATGGTTTACCTTTACGTTGAAAAAAACGCATCACCGTTAACCCTTCAGGCTTACAGGAATGATATAATGCAGTTTCTCGAGCTCGAAAGGGGTACTCCGGGCAGCTTTATAGAGGTGAATCACCTTACGCTGCGTCGCTTCTTAGCCTGGCTGAAAGATAGCGGTTATTCCCGTCGATCAGTCGCGCGAAAATTATCTGCGACGCGTTCTTTTTTGTTTTTTTTGCAGAAACAAGGTTTGATAAGCGGTGGAAAATGGTCGGCTGTTGCCCGTCCAAAGCAGGAAAAAGGACTTCCAAAATTCCTATATTACCACGAAGTAATCGCCCTGCTCGAAGCGCCGGATACAAAAAGTCTGCTTGGTTTCAGAGATAGAACCATGCTTGAACTTATTTATGCTTCCGGGCTAAGGGTAAGCGAACTGGTAGGCCTAAAAATTGAATCGCTGCAGGCAGGCGAAAGATTGATTAAAGTATATGGCAAGGGTAGAAAAGAACGAATAGTTCCAGTTGGTAGAGTGGCTACAGCCATGCTTGAAGAATATATTGAAACAGTGCGCCCCCATCTGGCTGCAATAAATAAAGATGGTGAAACCCACGTGGAGCTGTTCCTGAATAAATGGGGCAAGCCTCTGGGTGACCGCGGTGTGCGATACATATTTAAAAAATATATCAGGCAAGTCTCACATAAAGAAGGTATTACACCGCATTCATTAAGACATTCTTTTGCCACTCATCTTCTTGAAGGCGGCGCTGATTTAAGGGTTGTTCAGGAGCTTTTAGGTCATGTAAGCATTTCAACAACTCAGATTTATACTCATATAACGAAGGAAAGACTCAGCGAAGTATACAGGTCGGCTTTTCCAAGAAAATAAATAATGAAAAGATGGATGCCTTATGTTTCATGCCACAACAATATTAGGTGTAAAAAAAGATGACAGGGTAGCAGTTGCCGGAGACGGGCAGGTTACTTTTGGCGACAGCACGATTATTAAGCACGGTGCCAGAAAAGTGCGCAGGCTCTACAATGGGCAGGTGATAACCGGTTTTGCCGGTTCTGCTGCCGATTCGCTTACCCTCTGTGAAAAATTCGAAGGCAAGCTTGAGAGTTATCAGGGGAACCTGATGAGGGCTGCGGTGGAACTTGCCAAGGAGTGGCGTACAGATCGTGTCCTGAGAAAGCTTGAAGCTCTACTCATTGCTGCAAATAGTGATGGTTTGCTGATGATTTCAGGAACAGGAGAGGTAATTGAACCGGATGATGGCATTGCAGCTGTAGGTTCAGGTGCGCCTTATGCACTTGCAGCCGCCAGGGCGCTTTTACGCAACACTGATCTATCCCCCGGTAAAATTGCCGGCGATGCGCTTAAAATCGCCTCCGAGATTTGTGTTTACACAAATGATCATATTATCGTTGAAGAATTATAGTTAAAGAAGGGTTGTTTGCGACAGATGTCAACTGAAGAGTTAACTCCGAGAGAAATAGTATCAGAACTGAATCAATTTATTATCGGGCAGGAAGATGCAAAACGCTGTGTGGCGGTAGCTTTGCGAAACAGGTACCGGCGTAAACAGCTGGCCGAAGAACTTCAGGAAGAAATAATTCCTAAGAATATTATTATGATCGGCGCAACAGGTGTTGGTAAAACAGAAATTGCCAGAAGACTTGCCCGACTCGTTAATGCTCCTTTTGTAAAAGTTGAAGCTACTAAGTTTACCGAAGTCGGTTATGTCGGGCGCGATGTTGAATCCATGGTTCGAGACCTCGTTGAAACGGCAATCAGAATTGTTCAGAATGAAAGAATGCTTGGCGTTCAGGATAAAGCTGAAAAAAACGCTGCCGAAAGGCTTGTTGACATAATAGCTCCTCTGCCCCAGAAAAAAAGGCGTTCAGCCAACCCTCTGGGCTTTCTCTTTCAGACAGCTCCCGTGCCGGAAGAAGACAACTCTGAAGACCTTAATTACCATGAAAGGCTTCAGCAGGCCAGGGAAGAGCAGAAAAAAGTGAGGGAACGTCTTACCAGTGGCGAAATGGAAGAACATTTGGTAGAAATCGAAGTGGAAGAAAAAAGACCCCAGATGTTAGAGCTTTTCAGCGGGCAGGGTATGGAAGAGATGGGCATAAACCTGCAGGATGTCCTGGGTTCTATAGTTCCAGCGAAAAAGAAAAAGCGCAGAATGAATATAAAAGAGGCCCGGAAAATACTCGAACACGAAGAAGCGCAGCGTTTAATTGACATGGATGCTGTTACTGGTGAAGCTTTGCGAAGAGCGGAGCAGTTGGGAATAATATTTCTAGACGAAATTGACAAAATTGCCGGTAAAGATTATCATGGATCTGGTCCCGATATTTCAAGAGAAGGGGTTCAACGGGATATACTGCCGATTGTTGAAGGATCCACGGTAGTTACAAAATACGGTCCGGTTAAAACGGATCACATCTTATTTATAGCAGCAGGGGCATTTCATACGGTTAAACCGTCTGATTTAATCCCCGAGCTTCAGGGCAGATTTCCGATCAGGGTTGAACTGAAGAGCCTTACTGAGGATGACTTTAAAAAGATTCTGACCGAGCCCAATAATGCTTTAATCAAACAATATAAGGCACTGCTGGAAACGGAAGGAGTGAAACTAAACTTTAACATTGAGTCGATTGAAGAGATCGCTCGAACAGCTTGCTTTTTGAACCAGGAAATGGAAAATATCGGAGCCCGTCGGTTGCACACAATTATGGAAAAAGTTTTGGAAGATCTATCTTTCGATCTTCCTGACAACGAAGAGCAAAGCGAGATTACGATCGATCGGGATTACGTCCAAAGCAAGTTGCAAAAAGTGGTTAAAGATAAAGATTTAAGTAAGTATATACTCTAATATCATAATTGATTGAAAGGTGGGTGAATGACGTGATTTCTTCTCCATTGCTTGAGAAGACCCGTCGTATCAACAAAATTCTACAGAAAACCGCAGGCCAGCATGTCGATTTTAAGGATGTAGCCGAAGTCCTTAAGAACGTCATCCATGCCAATGTCTATATTGCTGACAAGCAGGGTGTAATTCTTGGTTGGTCTCTGGTTGATGAATTTGAATGTGAATTAATGGTAAACAATGTGCTTGAAGATGGCTATTTTCCTGAGAAGTACAATGAATTTCTGTTAAGAGATGATGAATCGAGGGTAAACCTGCGCCAGAAAACTAATGACTGTGTTTTCCTTGGTTCAGAAAGATGCCTCTTTGCCAACAAAATCACCACGGTTATACCAATACTTGGTGGGGGTGAAAGATTAGGCACTTTACTGCTTGCCCGCTTTAACGAACTCTTTGATGCCGAAGATTTAATTTTGGCTGAAACAGGGGCAACCGTGGTTGGAATGGAAATACTGCGTGCACACACTGATAAAGTGGAAGAAGATGCCCGCAACAAAGCTGTTGTTCAGCTTGCAGTAGCTACACTTTCATATTCAGAGCTCGAAGCGGTTGAGCATATATTTGAAGAGTTAGGCGGTATCGAAGGTTTACTGGTAGCCAGTAAAATTGCCGATCAACTTGGCATAACCCGTTCGGTAATCGTCAATGCCCTGCGCAAGTTTGAAAGCGCCGGAGTTATTGAGTCCCGCTCTCTCGGTATGAAAGGAACATACATCAAGGTTCTTAACCCGTTCCTGCTCGATTACCTGGCAAAGAAATCAAAGCCATATCAATAAACATTAACTGCTTAATTGAGATGCAATAGATGCGGCCCTGTTATCAATAACAGGGCTTTTCTATTTGGATCCCAGGGCAGCGAAAAAAGGAAATTAATATGATGTTGTTAAATATATATTAAATTATTAGCTTCTTCATGATATAGTAATTGGAGTATTCAGAGAATCATAGCTGGGGGGTGTTTCAGGAAAGGGTTTCAGCCTATTTAAAAGGGTGGGTGAACATTTGAATAATAAAATTGAGATCAGATTGGTAGAAAACCGTCAGGATAGAAAAAGATTTGTTGAACTGCCCTGGAAACTTTATTGTGATTATCCCAATTGGGTACCACCCTTATACAGCGATATGTACAACACCTTAAAGCCCGCTAAAAATGCACTGCTGCGGCTTGGTCCTTACCGCTTTTTTATAGCTGAAATAAACGGTGAAGCAGTGGGACGACTTGGTGTAGGTATGGATCTTCGCTTAAATGAAGCAAAAAATAAACAGTTGGGTTACTTCACACTTTTCGAGAGCATCGAAGATTATAGCGTTGCATCAGAACTTTTTGATCAGGGGCTTAGTTGGCTGCATAGCCAGGGAGCAGAAATTGTAACAGGACCACAATCACCAAGTAACGGAGACGATTACAGGGGTCTGCTTATAGAGGGTTATGACACGCTTCCGGTATTATTAAATTCTTATAATCCTCCATATTATGCAGATTATATCAGTAAATATGGGTTTGAAAAGCAATTTGATCGATTTGCTTATTATTATGATATCAGCAATGGTCCCAATGAAAGGCTGGGCAGGGGTGTTGCCCTGGCCCAAGAACGTTACAATTTTACTGTTCGCCCGTTAAATCTAAGGAATCTGGATCAGGAGATTCAGGTAATAAAGGGAGTTGTTGACCAGTCCATGCCCGACTGGCCTGATATGATCCCCCCAAGCGATGAAGAACTGGTTGCAGAAGCAGAAAAACTGAGGCAATTTGCAATTCCTGAACTGGTCCTATTTGTTGAAAACAGTGAAAATGAATGTCTTGGTTTATCTGTAACTCTGCCCGATTATAACGAAGTGCTTGTTCACTTAAACGGCCGCCTCTTTCCAACCGGTTTTATCAAATATTTATTGTATAGAAGAAAAATAACCGGTGTGCGACTTTTTGCGCTTTTTGTTACCCCAAAGGGGCGCAGAAGGGGAGTATCTGCCGCCCTTTATTACCATACGATGAATAATGCTTATAAAAAGGGTTTTACTCATGGCGAGGGTTCTACAATTCATGAATTCAACAGGCGCATGAACCTTGATGCTCAGAAAGCCGGGGGAGAGCTCTACAAGATATATCGCATTTACCAGAAGTCATTATAATATATTTTTTCGAGGAGGTAGAGTATGAACAATTTAAATGAACAGGGAAGTAGACTACAGGAACCGGTTATTATCAGTAAAGCGGATCACAATATCAAACCTGAGTCACTGCTCACACGTATTCGCAGGGTTTCTGAAGGTACTAACACAATAACCTTTGTGGGCTCTGCAGCAGGTAAGGATCAGAAAGAATCTATCACCCTTGCCTGGGGCGAGCTCCATAGAGATGCCACCGGAATGGCTGCTATCCTCCAGGCTAAAGGAGTAAAAGAGGGTGATCATATAGCTCTGCTGGGACCGACAACACGTAACCTGGTTACAGCGATTCAGGCTGTCTGGCTTGCCGGCGGCAGTGTCAGTATGCTGCCTATACCGATGCGTTTCAGTTCAGTAGAAGAATTTGCCAATCAAACCAGGGCGCTTATGCTCCATGGCGATATAAGTTTGCTGCTTTTAGACCCCGACTTGGCTGCATTTCATGAAACCAAGCCTGGAGATCCCCCCGTGGTTCTCCTTAGCGATCTCGAACCTGGGCAAGATCGTCCCTCGGTTGACGATTATCGCGAGATATCTTATGATCCCGAACGGTTGGCAATATTACAGTTCACATCCGGTTCCACATCAAGCCCTAAAGGGGTAATGCTGCCCCACAGAATACTGGAAGCCAATGTGAGCGGTATGATCGAGGCGGCTGAGGTTATGCCTGAAGACACATTTGTGTCATGGCTGCCTCTTTATCATGATATGGGGTTGGTTGGGCTGCTGATTGTGCCAATGGTAATCGGTTGCTCACTGGTTATAGCTTCACCGCAGGATTTTCTCTCCAGGCCTGCCGACTGGCTGCGCTGGATGAACGACTACAGGGGCACCGTAACGTCAGGGCCAAACTTCTCATGGGTTCTTGCAACCAGGGCGTTTAGGCGTATGACTGATACCGAAGAAATACTTGATCTCACAGCTGTCCGACTTGCTCTAAACGGCGCTGAACCTGTTGACCCCGATGTGGTTGAAACTCTTGTCGAAGCCGCCAAACCTCATGGTTTCAAGGCAGAAGCTGTATTCTGCGCCTTTGGAATGGCAGAGCTCTCGCTGGGAGGTACTTTCCCTCACCCGCTGCGCGGAATGGCCACCGACGCTGTTGACCGCCATGTTTTGGAAGCAGAGCGGGTGGCCCGTCCGGCTGATCCTAAGGATGAAGGAACACGGCGCTTTCCTTTGTTGGGCACACCAATCCCGGGTCTTGAAATGCGTATCTGTGATGTTACAACCGGCCAGTTAAGAGGTATGCGTGAAGTTGGCGAACTCGAAATACGTGGTACGTCAGTAATGGCCGGCTATTATAAACGGGAAGATTTAAATGAAAATCTTTTCCATGACGGATGGTTACGTACCGGAGACCTTGCTTACTTTGTTGAAGGCCCTGGCGGTGGATCCCCTGAGCTCATTTTATGTGGAAGAATCAAAGATGTAATCATTATTGCCGGACGCAATATCTTCCCCGAAGATATCGAACGGGCTGTTGGATCTGTGCAGGGTGTGCGTGCCGGTAATGTGATAGCTTTTGGTGTAGAAGGAAGCAAGCGTAAAGAAACAATTGTGGTAGTTGCCGAAGCGCGCACCGATGAGTATGCTGCTGTCAGGCGTAAAGTTCGCGAGCAGGTGATCGGTATAGTTGGTTTTCCACCACGTGATATTGTCCTGGTGCAGCCGGGTACTCTGCCTAAAACAAGCTCCGGTAAGCTGCAGAGGACTCTGTGCCGCAGTCAGTACTTAAATAAAGAGCTGAAAGCGCTGGGTGAAGAATGAAGAATTAGAAATAAAAATATATTACCTAAAAAGCGAGCCATTTGGCTCGCTTTTTAATTATGGGACAAATGGACCTGTCCCTCTTGTCCCACATCTTTAATGAATTCCGAAAAGCATTGTAAATATTAAACCTGCGGCCATTACAACGCCAAGCATGGGCAGTGTAGGGACTATAATACTTTTTATCTCAACCTCATAAAACTCCTTTGTCAGTGAAAAACATGGATGTGCCGGAGATATAATATGTCCTGCAGTCGAACTTGCATAGAGATATGCAAGGTAAGCCCCGTATGCAAGCGGTTCCTGGGGCAGAAGCGGCATGAACATGGGGAAAATAACGGCGACACTGGCTGAATTGTCTCCTGTAAGCATACCTACCAGGAATGGAATAACAGCTATGAGCGCTATAACCGGTATACCCATATCGAGAACCAGCGCTGTCAGGTCTGCTATAACTTCAGAGCGTGTCAACATCTCTTTGTAGACCATGATGCCGGCAATGACCAGGGCTACGGGAATTTTGATACCAGGTATGATCATTGTTTTCATTCTTCGCCGCAGCTCTGTAAACTTATTTCCTGCCGGTAAATAATTAAGTAGTGCAATTATGATACCTGCCAGTAAGGCAAAGGGAAAGTAGAGATCAATAAAAACCACTAAAAACAGAATAATCACCAGGGGCAAAATACTTTTCAGCAAAAGCCAGAATCTGAGGCCGGAAAAAGAGAAACCATTGGATTCAGTCTTGTATCCCCTGAAAAGGTAATAAAAACCAAAAACTATTCCGATGATCGTCAGGGGCAGGTTATGAAGAACAAAACGGCTCATGGGCAATCCTGATAACTGCGAAGCGAGAATCAGGCTGGGGAATAGAGGCAGCATGAAATAGAGCACATGCCTGAACCAAATATTTACCACTGCCTGTCTACCCGGGGGTAAATTCAGCTTATTTCCCGCTTCAGCGCATAGCGGCGCCGATAAAATTGCCCCGCCGGGGACGGTAAGCATGCCAATTAAAGCCGGCATGGCCACCGCTATGATCCGCACATCAGCAACAAGTGACTGCAAATTTAGAATAATTTCTTCCAGGGCACCGGTGGCTTTTAATACATATCCAAGCACTCCCAGCAGCAAAATACTGATTATCAGCATGATTGTAATGCTGTTCCAAAGGCCGCTTCCCAGCACAAGCAAAAAGTCATGCGGCGGTAAGCCTGCCAGCAGTCCAAGGGCGGCTGATCCGAGAATCATGGTCAGCCCGATATTAATCTTTTTATATATGCCAAGGAGGATAACAATAATTGAGCCGGTCAAAGCTATATACCATGGCAACGTTATCACCTTTATTCATTTGTATTTATTGAACATGTTGCCGAAGCGTCAATATGGCTAATATAATAACCCAGATTTAAGGCGGCCGCAATAGCCGGGTAAATTATCGTAAAAAAATATTTATAGTGAGAATTAAAAGGGATATAGTATGTTGTGTCGAATATAGACCCAATTAAGATTTGTAAACGATTACATATTAAGATTCCGGCCGGTCAGGATATTATTGCTATAGTTCCAGTCGGTTACCCGGAAAAAGAACCCCTGTCTCCTGTAAAAACAGCAGCCATGGATAAAACACGCTGGGGTCTTGGGAGGTAATAATGATGACTGCCATGCAGGCTCTTAAAGAAAAAATCAACAACTATTGTGTAACTGATAAAAACAATACCTTGCCTGACGGCAGAAAAATATTTGAGCGGCCATTGATTGGGATCGTACCCGCTTCAGATCCACTATTTGATGCATACCGTGAGGAGGCAGTAATTGGTCCTGCATTTAATCCACCTGCTTTCTGGCTGCCGGATGCAGTTTCGGTTATATCTTACTTCCTGCCTTTTCAGATGCATGTAAGAAGTTCCAACTATGGCGGGCCGCCTCCTTCACTGGAATGGCTGCACAGCCGTTTTCTGGGTGAAAGCTTCAATGAAAAACTGCGCCGGTTTATAGTCGATCAGATTGAATCGGCAGGAGGTAAAGCAGTAGCGCCGCTGCTGAACCGATCTTATCGCTCTGATTACAAAGTTTTCAGCAGTAACTGGTCGGAAAGACATGTGGCATATGCCGCGGGATTAGGTTCATTCGGACTGCATCGCGGCCTGATCACCGAAAAGGGTGTAGCGGGCAGATTCGGCAGCGTTATAACCAACTTAATGTTGGAAGCAACCTCCCGCCCTGCGGGCAGTTATTATCAAAATTGTCCGTTTCTCGTTGATGGCAGTTGTGGGGTTTGCATCAGTCGTTGTCCGGCAGGAGCAATCAGCGAAAGCGGAAAAGATAAAAGTAAATGTTATCACTACATGTTCATTGAAGATCACATGAAAATTGAACGGGATCAGTTTGGTTACGCCCATAGTGCTTGTGGCAAATGCCAGGTAGACGTACCCTGTGAAGACTGCATCCCATAATCAATGCTGTGAAGTTAATTTAATTGATATAATGAAAGGGGACATATAGAAATATGTCCCCTTTCTGGGGGAACGTCCAATTTTGATGACCCGTAGAATCTCACTGAAACGGACAGATATGGTAGCGGTTTTTGTTAATTTGCCTGAACCGGATGAAAAGGTTATCATATGTTTATATGGGGGGAATATATAAGTGAATAGAGTCTATGAAAAAGAAAAATATCTGCCTGTATTAGCAAAAACAGATGTCCTTGTGGTTGGAGGCGGACCGGCTGGAATGGCTGCTGCAATTGCATCTGCCAGAGAAGGAGCAGATACAATCCTTTTGGAGCGTTATGGTTTCTTCGGCGGAAACCTGACTCAGGCCATGGTTGAATCGCTGGTTTGGTATCGCCATGAGCAAACAGTTGAAGCCGGTGGTATCGGCAGGGAACTGGAAGAATATGCAACAGCGTTTGGGGGAACCTACCCGGATCCCGAATCTACCGGACGTTTGCTCGATGCTGACATGTTTAAATGCGCAGCAGATAAACTAGTTGAAAAAGAAGGAGTAAGGCCTCTGTTTCATTGTTATGGCGTCGGTGCAATTGTCGACAACGGGCTGATAAAAGGGGTTATTACAGAAAGTAAATCAGGCCGGCAGGCTGTTCTAGCCAAAACAGTTATAGATGCTTCAGGCGATGCCGATATAGCTGCTTTTGCAGGAGCGCCTTACAGGCAGGAACCTACGGGTAAGTTGATGGATGTAACTACAGGCTTTGGTGTGAGCGGGGTTGATGAAGGAGTGTTCCGGAAACACATTGCAGAGCAACCGGGCAAGATAGGCGATTGGTCGAGCTTAACAGATAAGGGCGAGGAAAAACTTTTCAGCGCCTATTTTAGCAGTGTATTTGAAAAAGCCCGCAAAGACGGGATCATACCTGAGGATTCACCTCTCGAAGGTTTCTGGCATGCAATAACAGAAGCCGGTGAAGTTACCGGAATTAATGTAACCCGGATCAGTAATGTAGACCCTACTAATGTGTGGGATCTCACCATGGCAGAGATAGAAGGCCGGAAGCAGGTACTGCAGGCATTGGAAGCTCTGCGCCTTTATCAGCCGGGTTTTGAAAAGGCCAAACTCAGATCTATCGGATCGTCAATTGGAACCAGGGAATCAAGAAAAATTAGCGGTCGCTACTACCTCACTGAGTATGACGTGCGGAACCAGGCTAGGTTTGAGGACACAATAGGAATCTTTCCTGAATTTCTCGACGCATATGGAATTGTTATTATCCCGACCACGGGAAGATATTTTCAGGTGCCCTATGGAGTCATGGTTCCCGAAAAAGTTGATAATCTGCTGGTTGCAGGACGCTCGGTAGCGGGAGACAGAGTATCGCATTCTGCCACCCGCCAGATGATGTGTTGTGCAGTAACAGGACAGGGCGCTGGTGTTGCTGCTGCTGTAGCAATAAATAGCGGAAGAACAACAGCCTCTGTTGATATAAGTGAAGTTCAAAAGCGCCTTCTTAAACAGGGTGTCCGCATTAAATAACATTTAAGGGTGGGGGTGATAAGGTTCTTTGCAGAAGTAGGGTAAAAGGCAAAGCTCTGTGCGTTTTACACAAAGGCGGCGCTTTTATTTTTGCACTTCACACAAAGGACATTAAGGTGTAATAATTTAAGATACACAAATGCGTTATATTATTATTAAGGAGGGGAATTATGAAAAATATTAAAGGTAATGCTCTGTTTATCGCTTTTCTTGTTTTGCTCGTCCTGGGTATGATGCTCTTTACCGGTTGTGCCGGAGAGCCTGACGAAGCCGGCGAAGAAGAAGTGGCATCCGAAAGTGTTTTAAGGGTGGCGCTTACCACCAACCCCAATACAATTGAACCGGCAACAGGCGATACCAGGACTGCATCCAACGTAGCCTGGAGTATATTCAACTCACTTGTTTGGCTGAATGATGAAGGGGTTATAGTGCCTTCGCTGGCCGAAGACTGGACAGTGTCCGATGATGGATTAGTATACACGTTCAAACTTCGCGAAGATATTGTATTCCACAACGGTTATGCATTCAGCGCCGATGATGTGGTGTTCACCTGGGAGCGGGGTCAGGGAAGTGATATCACCTACAGGGAAGACTTTCTTGCTGTAGCCCAAATGAACAAAATTGATGAATACACAGTTGAGGCAGTACTTGATACCCCCAACGCGATGCTTCTGCTGCAGATGAACGAACACTGGGGCATCATGTCTAAACAGTATCATGAAGAAGTTGGTGAAGAAGGTTACCTGCAGGCGCCTGTTGGCACCGGACCGTTCAAGTTTGTTGAATGGCGCGCAGGCGATCGTATTGTACTTGAAGCATTTGAAGATTATTTTGAAGAAGGTTACCCTAAGGTCGACAGAATTGAGTACCGCCCAATTCCTGATTCTTCAACCCGTTTTGCAGCCCTGGTTAACGATGATATCGATATCGTCAGCGGCCTTGGACCGGAACAGGCAGATTCTGTTCAGGCAGAGGAGGGAGTCACCCTTGTTACTTATCCGCTGGACAGGGTTTTTTACATTACCTTTAACAACATGAGCACCGGTATCGGAACACCAATCGAAGATAAACTGGTCCGTCAGGCGATGAGTTACGCAATCGACTACCAGACCATTATCGACAGGATCTTTGACGGCTACGCCGAAAGAACAGCCGGGTTCATCGTTTCCGGTAACCTCGGTTATGATCCCAGTGTCGAACCTTACCCGTATGATCCTGACAGGGCAAAAGAGTTGCTGGCTGAGGCAGGTTATCCCGACGGATTTTCCATCGAAATGGCCGGTCCTTCTGAAACATACATTAACTTTGAACAGGTCCTGCAGGCTGTAGTCGGTTACTGGGGTGAGGTTGGTATTGATGTAGATCTCCAGTTCATGGAGTCAGGTATGTTCTGGACCCTCCAGGCTAACCGTGAACTTCCGCCGCTCTTTGGCGACAGTTGGTCATCAAGCATGGGCGAAGCTTATCCCCGCCTGCTCGGTTCAGTCGGTGGCGAAGATGCAAGCTACGCTGCATGGCTTGACCCGGTTTTGGTAGATCTGGTGAAAGAGATACAGTTGTCTGCCGACCAGTTTGATCGGGCAGACGTATATACGGAAATACTAAGGTATATGCATGAAGATCCGCCTTTTATCTACCTGTATCAGCCCACTGCTTTTGAAGCAATCAATAACAGGGTTAAGGATTACAACCCCCGTGTATCAGAACAGTACTATCTTAAAGGCGTAAGTGTAGAATAAAGGCAGTTTTATCACTTAACAAATAAAAAGGGGGAAGCGTGCTGAAATACCTGCTGTCGAGAATGTTTTATTCCGTAGCCTTACTTTTCGGGGTTCTCTTCCTGGTATTCATGCTCCTGCATATTACCGGTGACCCGGTTAGTCTGATGGTATCGAGACACGCTACCCCCGCTGAAATAGAAGCGCTGCGCCAGGAACTCGGTTTTGACCGACCTCTCCTGGTGCAGTTTGCTGAATTTGTGAAAAATGCTTTGCAGGGAGATTTCGGCCGTTCATTCCGTTACAGGCAGCCGGCCATGGATCTTGTAGTACAGCGCATTCCAGCTACTATTGAGCTCGCTTCTGTAGCGTTATTCATGGCAATACTAATGGGTGTGACAATCGGAATTCTCGGTGGTTCGAATCCCAACACCGCTCTTGACAGCATCGCCCGGGGACTTGGTTTACTGGGCCAGACTATCCCTACATTCTGGCTTGGTCTTATCCTTATTATAATATTCTCTCTTAACCTGGGCTGGTTCCCTGCATATGGCAGAGAAACATTTAAGTTCATCGGTTTAACCCTTCCAAACAAATCAATTATTCTGCCGGCTTTTGCCCTGAGCCTTTTTACCACAGGACAGCTTGCCCGTTTTACCCGCTCGGCGGTTCTTGAAGTAATGAATGAAGAATATGTTACCACAGCGCGCAGTAAGGGTTTGAAGAAAATGCGTATTTACTCACGATATATACTTAAAAACTCGGCAATTCCCCTGATCAGCATCATCGGTGTCCAGTTCAGTTATCTACTAAGTGGTTCTATCTATATTGAAACTATTTTTTCATGGCCCGGACTCGGTAACCTGCTCGCTGAAGCTGTAAGCACCCGCGATTTCTTCCTGGTGCAGGCAACTGCCTTTTTTACCAGTTTTGTAGTAATCGGGCTGCACCTGGTTACCGATATAATCTATATGCTTGTTGATCCCAGGATTCGCTACAGGTGATTTAAATGAATGATAAAGACAAAGACAATCAGAAATATGAACTTTCCGGCCTACTCATAGACGAGCAGGAGGACCGCTCCATTCGGGCCAAGCTATGGTACCTGTGGCGACTTCTTTGGCGTGACAAGTCGGGGCTAATTGGTTTGACCGTATTTCTGATCATCGTATTTACGGCAACATTTGCCTCCCAGCTTTCGCCCCATGACCCCTTAAAACAGAATCTGCATGTTTCCAGGCAGCCGCCAGTCTGGGTGGAAGAGGGCAATGCAGAACATATCCTGGGAACAGATAACCTCGGCCGGGATATCTTCAGCAGGATCATTTACGGCGCCCGTGTTTCGATCATGGTTGGTTTTCTCGGTGTATCAATGGCTTTCTCCCTTGGCATGATGATCGGGCTGATTGCCGGTTACAAAGGCGGACGCGTTGATAGTATAATCATGACTCTTACTAACATGATCCTTGCCCTGCCCTACCTTGTATTTGTTGTATTTGTTGCGGCGATACTCGGCCGCAGCCTCTTAAACGTTATCTTAATCTTTGGTTTAACTGACATTCCCATTTTCGTCAGGGTAACCCGTGGCGAGGTGCTGCGTTTAAGGGAAGAGGGCTACATCGAAGCGGCAGTTAGTATCGGGCAGAAAACTCCGGCGATTATTTTTAAACATATAATGCCCAACCTTTTAGGACCGCTTATTACGCTGGCAACTTTTGAGATGTCGGCTATGATCTTTTATGAAGCAGGCCTTGGCTTCCTGGGTTTATCAGTACCGCCAACTATCCCCAGCTGGGGCAACATGCTTGCTGAAGGACGGCAATATTTAACGGTATATCCCTGGATGTCTATTTATCCCGGTCTGGCCATTGTCATAACAGGGTTTGGGATGAATCTTTTCGGCGACTGGTTGCGTGATGCTTTAGATCCACGTCTGCGGCGCATGAAGAAATAAAGAAAGTTGTTGGTATAAAGTTGAAACCAATCCTATCAGTCCAAAATCTCTGCACCCGTTTTGACACCTTTGACGGCAGTGTCTTTGCTGTTAACGATGTCAGCTTCGATTTAATGCCGGGTGAGACCCTTGCAGTTGTCGGTGAAAGCGGTAGTGGTAAAAGTGTAACCATGCTTTCTATCCTGGGTCTTCTGCCCAGAAGCAGTTCAAAGGTTTCAGGACACGCATACTATTCGGCCGGCGCTGGCGCAGCCGAGGTTGATCTGATTTCACTCAGCAGTGATGAACTGAACCGTTACCGGGGGAACCACATCAGCATTATTTTCCAGGATGCCCTGCGTTCACTTAATCCTGTCCTCACAGTGGGAGAACAGATAACCGAATCTCTGGCTACCCATAAAGGCTACGATAAAAAGAAGGCATACAAAAGGGCTATTGAGCTGCTGGAATTGGTTGGCATTTCTCAGCCCGATAAAAGATTTAACAACTATCCTCACATGTTCTCCGGCGGTATGCGCCAGAGAGCGATGATTGCCATTGCCATCTCATGCACACCTGATATATTGATTGCCGACGAGCCTACAACAGCGCTTGATGTTACCATCCAAACCCAGATCATTGAGCTGACCCGCCATTTGCAGCACGAACTTGGGATGGCTGTAATCTGGATTACCCATGATCTTGGTGTCGTCGCCGGGTTGGCTGAAAGGGTGTTGGTAATGTACGGCGGAACCGGGGTGGAAACAGCTCCTGTAGATCAGCTTTACGAAAAACCGCTGCATCCTTATACCCAGGGCTTGCTTGGTGCAATACCGAGTATCGCCGGCAGCGGCACACACCGCCTGGTCAGTATAGAAGGCTCCCCTCCCGATATGTTTCAGAAACCGAAACACTGTCAATATACCTGGCGCTGTCCCCATGTTTTTGAACGATGCTGGAATGAGATACCACCGGCATTTGAAGTAGCTGAAAAGCATTTCTCTAAATGTTTTTATGATCTGATAAAAAAAGAACCCCGTGCTGAGGACCGATAAAGTGGAAAAACTTATCCGTGTTGAGAATATAGCCAAGTATTTTGACGCCAAAAGCAGCTTTATTCGGCTGGGATCTAATCCTGTTGTCAGGGCAGTTGATGGTGTTACTTTTGATATATATAAACATGAAACCCTCGGCCTGGTAGGGGAAAGCGGATGCGGTAAATCAACCCTGGGACGGGTGATTATGCGTCTGCAAGAGCCGACTTCCGGCACAGTATACTTCGAAGATACAAACCTCAACTTACTCAGGCCCGAAGAACTTCGTAGATTTCGCACAAAAATGCAGATTGTTTTTCAGGATTCCTATTCTTCGCTTAATCC
>JAHYJM010000144.1 GCA_019428945.1 Bacillota bacterium
GCTCTTCCGATCTTTCGCTTTAATACTTTACGTCCGCCCGGATCTGCCATTAAACCGATTATTACCTACGGCCCGGCATTTGAGGAAGGGGTTTTGGCAGGCGCCGCTTCGACTGTGGATGATGCACCATACATAAACCCGGCAGGCAACTGGTTCCCGGAAAACTTTGATTTCAGGTTCCGGGGCATGGTCACCGCCCGTGAAGCGCTATTTATGTCTTACAATATTCCGGCAATCAGGACAATTGAAGCGCTGGGACCACGTGTCGGCGCCGCTTATGCAGAAAGAATGGGCATTTCAACCCTGCACCCAGATGAGGTTGAAAACCTCAGCCTGACTCTGGGCGGACTGACTTACGGGGTAAGTGCCATTGATATGGCCCAGGCCTACAGCGTATTAGCCAACAACGGAGTAAAAGCTGACCTCCATGCTATTAAATCTATTGTTGATCGCAATGGTGAAATAATATATGAGAATAGCATCAACCCTCAGCAAATTCTAAGCCCCCAGGCTGCTTTCATTGTAAATGACATCCTCCAGGATTTTGTTGCGAAGTATCTCGGGAGGGCGCTGCAGATTGATCGTCCAGTCGCTGCAAAGACCGGTACAACCGAAAACTGGAATGATGTCTACCTTGTCGCATACACCCCCAACCTGGTTGCCTCCTTCTGGATGGGTTACGATGAACCAAAAATGGGCAGCATTCAACAGGGATGGCGTTACTCTACCGCATTCCTGCGCGAGGTCTTTTTGGAAGCATTCGAAAACCTCGAAATCAAGGAGTTTGAACGACCTGAAGGAATTGTAAGTGTCTCGGTTTGCAGCAGATCGGGTCTACTGCCCAATGAATCGTGCAGCGCCGCCGGCACTGTAGTAAGCGACTATTTTATCGCTGCAAATGCTCCCGGCGGATCGTGTAACATGCACACCGGCATGTTTTATAACCGCCCGCCTTATATTAAAACTGACGGGAGATGGTCATCGAGAGGCGGACCGGACCGCGGCCCTGAAGATGCCGAAGAAATGAGGCCGGGCGGGCTATTCGACCTGCTGGGGCAATCGGGAACGACTACTAATGAAATCAGCCTCTTTAATGCCTATGTCACCCCGGCCGGTGTTACCCTGCAGTGGCAATACAATGGACCCGATGTCTCCGGCTTTATTCTCTCCAGAAGTGTGCATGGCGGTGGTAGCGGTGGTTTTTCTGTTGAACTTGAAGCCAATGCCCGCCAGTACATAGATAACGAGACTGAAGCTGAAGGTTTCTTAACCTACACACTTGCTGCTCTCTACCCTGATGGCACCATGACAGATTCGGCGACCGTATTAGTCAATAATAGTGCCGCGCCTGGCGGCGGAGGAATGCTGCAGCCCCAGGATACAACTCCCGTAGTTGTGCCCGATTTAATAGGCACTTTCCAGGCTATTGCCGAAATGGAGATTTCAAGACTGGGTTTGAGTGTAGGCACTATCACGCAAGAATATGATCCGAATCAGCCAAGGAGAACAGTTGTATCACAATTTCCTGCAGCAGGTTCAACAGTAAACAAGGGCAGCATGGTTAACTTGGTCGTAACCATTCACCGGCTGCCCGAAGATGATTAGTATTAAGCATATTTAACATTTTAGTATTGCTGCCTGCTCCAGATATATTCTTTATCTCTGAGAGTGCGCAGACACATATCAGAAGGAAGATCAAGTAAAATCTGGGAGATGCGGGTATATGGCTGCTGAACGGAACTGCAGCTGCTGCCGAACAGCATCTTCCCTTCTTTTTCAAGCTGCCGCCATAGAGCTGGATGCTCCATGCGCAGTTCTTCGACAATCTGGGCTGTAGTTTTATATATATCCGGTTCCAGCAGGCTTATTACAGCTTCATGCAGTTTTTCTTCGATCATGACGGATTATCCCTCTCACCGGTTAGGGCTGATTGCCTCTTTTATGCTTTAATTTCAACGACAGTAATCCCCTCTCCGCCTTCGGCAGGGTTGCCTCCGCGCATTGTCCTTACCAGGGGATGCTCTTTAAGATATGCTCGCAACCCTTCTTTAAGCTTGCCTGTTCCTTTACCGTGAATGATATCGACCCTGTTCAAACCAGCCCAGAGGGCGTTGTCCAGCAACTTGTCAACCAGAGGGCGAGATTCATCCAAATTCAGACCACGGAGATCAATTGAGCTGCTGATGGCCAGCTCTTTTGTAACGCTATAACCGCCGTAACTTTTTTTATCTTTTTGCGTCTTTGCTTCTCCTGGTTTAATTTTTTCCACACTCAGCTCCCCCGGCGAAAGGTTAACCTTCATTGAACCGACCTGCACCCGTGCTTCATCATCATCAACCGACAATATTTCACCTTTCTGCCTGAGGCTGCGTATATAGACAGTCTGCCCGGGCAACAGATCATCAGCAGTAACTTTTTCCTCCTCATAACTCTCATCTTCATCAACTTCGATATCCTGCTTGATCAGGTTTAGATCGCGCCGTATTTCTTCCATTTTGCCGGCAGGCTTTGCATCCTGACTTGATTTGATCGTATTCAGTTCTTTAATCAACCGGTCAGTAGCGCTTTTTGTATTTTTAACCAACCGCTTTGCTTCATCGCGCGCTTCCTTTAAAATATCTTCACGCCTGGCGCGAAGCATTTCACGTTCACTTTCCAGTTCTGTCATGAGCATTTCAGCCCGGCTTCTTTCGAGAGCAGCCTGGTGACTGTCGCGGTGATAACGCTGCTGATCTTCAACCAAACTGGCAATAACTGCTTCAACCTGGTCATGGGATCTGTGCACAAAACTTTTTGCTTTCTGCAATATTTTTTCGGCTAACCCCATTTGGTCAGCAATGTAGAAGGCATTACTCTGACCTGGCACTCCCTGAAGCAACCTGTAAGTTGGAGTTAATGTATCGGGGTCAAACTCCATGGCAGCATTCTGCATTTTTTCCCTGACCTGGGCAAACAGCTTTAATTCATTGATGTGAGTTGTTGCAACAGTCATTGCTCCCCTGTCGCTCAGTTCTTCGAGTATAGCCATAGCAAGCGCTGCCCCCTCAGAGGGATCAGTTCCAGCGCCAAGTTCATCAAAGAGAACCAGAGAACCAGAATCACACTCTTCAATAATCTCAATTATATTTTTCATGTGGCCGGAAAATGTGCTTAATGATTGAGCTATACTCTGTTCATCACCAATATCTGCCCTGATCCTGGTGAAGACGGAAATTTTTGTTCCCCTGCCAACGGGAATCTGCAGGCCACACTGGGCCATTACGATCAGAAGACCGATCGTTTTAAGAGCCACTGTTTTGCCGCCGGTGTTGGGTCCTGTAACCACAAGGGTTCTGATCGGCTCACCAAACTCAACTTTCAGGGGCACTTTTTTCCCGGGAAGCAGGGGATGAGTTGCATTTTCAATAGCTATAACAGAATCGCCAGGGGATAAAAACTGCGGTTCATTTCCTCCTGATAAAAGAGCGTATCTTCCCCGGGCAACTATAAAGTCAAGATCTCCATAAAGAGCTCTGCCCTGCATCAACGCTTCTGACGAATCAGACACCAAACCACTGAGCTTGTATAAAATACGCTCGATCTCCTGCTCTTCCTGACGATGCAGTCCGGTTAGTTCATTCTGCATCTGGACAACAGGCATTGGCTCTATAAAGAGAGTTGCCCCGCTGGCAGATTGATCATGGACAACCCCGTCCATGTACTGCCTGTACTCCTGCTTTACAGGCAAGACATAGCGACTGCCGCGAATAGTGACAAGGGGCTCCTGTAAATACTTCCGTGTATTGACCCCACGAATGTAATCATCAAGTTTTTCCCTGATTTTATTTTGTAGAGTCTGCTTTTTCTTTCTTATTGCGAGCAGCGCAGTGGAAGCGCTGTCGATAACAGTACCTTCCTGATCAACAGATTTATCCAGTTCGGCAAGAAGATCGCGGCAAGGATCAATTAAGCCGGCCAGTTCTGAGAGAATTGGATATGACAGCACCTTTTCATTATCTCTAAAGAATCCTTTCCACCTTTTAGCCGCCCTGATAAACGACATTACCCGGGCCAGTTCAGCGCCTGACAGGATTGCTCCTTTATTTGATCGTGATACTGCCTCTGCT
>JAHYJM010000145.1 GCA_019428945.1 Bacillota bacterium
TCATTAAAAATTATAAAAGACTATCCCGTCTTCGGGACAGGTGGCGGAGGTTGGGCAGCCCTTTACAGAAGCTATCAGGAAATACCTTATGCCTCGAGAGAAGTCCATAATCATTATTTACAGGTTTGGGTAGAATCCGGCACGATTGGTTTCATTGCGTTTACTGGGATATGGATAAGTTTTACGCTGGCATTTATTCTAAATTTAATCAAAACAAAGCGAACTAAAAGAGAATGGCAATCTTGGGTTGCAGTATTTATGCCTATTGCTTCACTCGGAGCTCACAGTGTAATTGATTGGAATTTTTCCATGGCAGCAGTAGGAATTTTTCTGTTTGTACTACTCGGTGCCGGTAAAGGTATGGATAGAGTCAAGTGGTTTGGTAAGTCTGAAAAAACACTAAAGGAACCAGTTAAAAAGAATATCATTGTAGGTAGTGGTGGTATCGTTTTAGGTTTGGCATTGTCAATATATTCGATTGTTCTTTTAAATGGATTGCATGCAACATGGCGGTCACAGGAGTATATCGAAAATAATAATATTAAACAGGCTATATCAGAAATTGAGAAAGCAATAGTTTTGGATCCCTATCGGGCGGAGAACTATCATAATTACAATGCTCTTATTGAAAATCAGGCGATTAGTTCGCAGAATCAGGCGGAACTTGAACGCTTAATAGCGTTGAGCTATCATGCGTACGAGCTTGAGCCTTATAATGTCCGTTATATACATCGCTATGGTGATTTACTTTTTAGATATGTTAACATTAGAGAAGGGCTTTCTTATATAGATAAAACGATTGATGCGCATTCTTTATCAAAAAACACCTATTTAAACTCAGCCTTGGCCAGGTTAAGTCTTATTCAATATTATGTTGGCATGGGCGCATTAAATGAAGCTGAATTCTATTATTCAGAATTATTTATACTGGAGCAAAAGATGAAAGAAAGATATGGAAGTGATTACCCGCTGGCAACAATTATTGGCAAGGCAGCGTACCTTGTGGGTGACTACGAAAAAGAGCAGGAATATATCGATAAAGTAGGATTGCCAGGAAGAATATTTTAAATGGCTAATACACAATAGCATCTACTTTTATTACATGCAGGTGTGGTTGGTATAATACAATTAACTATCAAAACAACTTTAAAAGTGATTACGGTAACTGTTGTGGTTTTGCTGACGATTTTATTGTTTTTATCAATATGGAACTTTAATCTTAATACTGAGCACGATAAGTTTACTATTGAGATTGAGAGTCTTACAGGGAAGGATGATAATATAATGTTTAAAGACGGAACTTATAACTCTGATAAAATTCCTCTGATCGATCAAAATATACCACTAAGACTGGAGACGGCAACTCTGGCCCTTGGCTGATTCTGGGGTCCGGATGCCCGGTTCGGGCAGATTAAGGGAGTTTACCGCACCAGGGTTGGATATGCTGGTGGAACATTGGAAAACCCCACCTATCAAAGGCTGGGCGATCACAGTGAAACAATCCAGATCGATTTTGATCCGGCAGTAATTACTTATGCAGAAATTCTTGAGTTCTTCTGGTCGTGGCATAACCCTGCTGCAATCCAGTGGTCCAGGCAGTATATGTCTGCCATATTCTATCATGATCAGTTGCAGCACAAAGTTATAACTGAACGTATAGCCCGGGTCGAACAGGAGTTTGGCAGTCAAGTGAACACTGAAATTTTGCCTTTAACAGTTTTTTACCTGGCGGAAGATTATCATCAAAAGTATTTCCTGCAGAATGAACAGGAGCTTGCTCATGAAATTAAGCGATATTACCCGGGATTTAAAGATTTTGTAGACTCAACTGCAGCTGCACGTCTCAACGGGATAATTGGCGGGTACGCAGATCCCGATCTGCTGGAGAAAGAACTCGATATGTATGGTCTTTCCCCGCTGGGTCTGGAGATCCTAAAAAGGTACACCAAATAAAAATAATGACAGGCAAGCATGAACTACTCTATACTGCCATAATCAATTGCTGGTTTATTCAAGTTTATTAAGCATAATGGCTCCTGTATTTTCTTCTGTGTTGACTGAAGTTGTCATCAGGACTTTTTCATCATATACAGCATTGATTATCCATGAATCTTCCATTTCCGTTTTCATCTGAATTTTCCAGCCACTGTTTAGTAGTGTTTCTGCAAATGTTTCGGGATCAGGATCATTAATATTTTCATAAGCGATACTGTAGTAGAAACTTTCTGGTTCTCCGGTTTGCATTACCATTACGATATTACCTTCGAACCGGGGAACATAATCGGGTATATTTTCAGGCCAGTCCATCCCACCTCCCGTTTTAGCAGTAACTTCCCCCTCAGATGTTGTAATAGTTACTTCACCACTTTGAGTATCCAGATCTATATCAACATCTTCACCGCTTTCAGCTTTGATCGACTCCTCAATAATGTTTTCAGCTACTTTGTCTGATGTTTTTCCACAGCCAGCAATTGTTAACGATAAAATTATGAGAAGGCTTATTAGTGTAAACAATCTAACTTTGGAATGCTTGTGCATGTTCTCCCTCCTTTTAAACTATGCATAGAAAATTTTATACTCACTAATAATATACTAAACATGTGAATATAAAACAATATATAATTAGTGTGATAAATCACCCTTGAGTATGCTCGCTAAATTAATTCTATTGAATAGATTCAAAGCAGTCAAAATTTACTTAAGCCAGGGTTAATGAGGATTATGGTATAATATGATGGACTAAAAGGTTTTAGGGGACGTAGCTCAGCGGGAGAGCGCTTGACTCACATTCAAGAGGTCGGAGGTTCGAAACCTCTCGTCCCCACCAGTAAGTTAAGGGCGGGAAGCAATCACTCTTCCCGCCTTTTATTATTCATATAATCGTCCTTTTGCTGTGGATTGAACTTACTAATTAATGGGGAAATTACTGATAAAGCCCAGAACATAGCGCATGATCAGCGATATGTCGCGAACATCAACCATACCGTCGCCATTAACATCCGCGCTTACCAGCTGTTCAGCTGTTAAGATTTCTAGACCAAGTGTATAACGGGTGATTTTAACTACATCACTAACGGTGATACTTCCGTCAGCGTTTAGATCCCCTTTAATGATCTTGACAAAGAAAGCTTCAGCCTGACGATTGCTGGTGATAATAATCTTTATTTCGGGTGAATGTAATTCTGTATCGTCAATAACCCATTTTTGAAAACGCCAACCACTTGCAGGTACTGCTTTAAGTGTAACTTCTGAGTCCTTTACGTACTGATGGCTACCGGCAGCCGGCTCAATCGTCCCTTCACCCTGTTTGGAGATCATAAAATTATAGCTGACCACAGGAGCAGGAGCAGGCTGAGGTTCAGGGCCTGTAGAGGAGGGTGGTGGAGTGCCGGAATCCTGATTGGGGTTCCCGCCTGTGGTATTCGGATCGGGGTTCGAAGTAGTTACTTCTGAAAAAACAGCCAAAATAATTAGATTCTGATCAATAACAATTTGCAGAGCAGGGTCTTTAAATTCTTCACTACCTACAACCCATTTTATAAAAACCCAGCCATCTGCAGGGATAGCTTGAAGGTTTAACACCGTCCCTGCATCATAGCTGTAGGTGCCATGAGCAGGATCAGTTGTACCCTGGCCCGAGATATTAATAGTTAAAGCAAACTGTTCTGTAGGTGGTTCGGGTTGTTGAGAAGGAATTTCAGTAAAGAATGCTGTTACTTCAAGATCAGCGTCAATAGTAATTGCTTCACTTTGGTTAAATGATTCAATTTCGCCAATTAACCATTTTTCAAACTGCCATCCTTCATCAGGGATGGCGTTTAAAGTTATTGTTTCTCCTTCATTAACCTGGTGAGCCCCGGGTGACGGTGTGGTTGTGCCCTGACCGTCGACATTAACTGTCAGGTTATGCGCAACCAGCGAGGTTCTGATTACGACCTCCAGGGGCGCTGACCAAGCTGAAACCTGGTTAATATCAATTGAACAGCGCGTTCGAACCTGAACCGGGTATGTGCCAGGGTTAGTCCAGTATTTTTTAAAACTCAGAGTATCGCGCCAGTTAGGTATAGTTTGATCGCCGAACTGAAATTGATATTGCAAAT
>JAHYJM010000018.1 GCA_019428945.1 Bacillota bacterium
GGGAAAGGGATGGATTTTAGAGCTTTAGCCATTAGGTATATGTTAAGCAATTAGACTAATGATGAGTTCTTGTAGTTTATTGTTCCTATGTTTATGGCTTATAGCCGGAAGTTAAAAATTCTCAGCAGAGCATAAGTTATTAGGCTTCCGGGCAGTTTTATTTGATTTAAAATCTTAATTGTTTTGTTGTGGGCAACTGTAACTAGAAGGTGTTGATCAGGCCGAGGGAGTACTGCATGAGCAGGGTTACATCTATAACATTAACTTCACCGTCGCCGTTAACGTCTGCTGATGTAAGGGCATTATCACTAAGCGTTGCGATCAACAGCACGTGCTGCATAACCAGGGCTACATCCTGAACATTGATGATACCGTCTTCGTTAACATCACCGAGGGGAAAATTACCGGGTAAGCCAGTTTCACCTTCCGCGGCATTAACGGTAACTTGGCAGCTGGCAGATTGACTGCCGTCAATAGTTTTAACGGTAATTGTTGCTGTACCGCCTGCTACTGCAGTCACCATTCCATTGGCGTCAACCCTGGCTACAGACCTGTTGCTGCTTGACCAGCTCAGTTCACTGTTGGTGGCATCGTCTGGGCTTATCGCTACAATAAGCGCTTCTTTGTCGCCTACTTCAAGGGCGAGGCTTGTCATATTAAGGGTAAGCGATGTAACCGGGTTTGTGATGGTTTGCGGCGTCCAGGCCAGCCATTTTTCGATCATTTCCCGGTTAAGATCATTTAGATGAGGTCCACCGCTGAAGTTACCCGGTGAAGCAAACGAATGTACTGCCACTACCCGGTAAGTATCTGATTGCTGGTTGTATGATAGAACGGGGCTTCCACTGCTGCCGCCGCTGGTATAGGCGTCATAGAAAAGGCAGTGGCTATCGTAACTAATTAATGATCCATCAGCTTTCCACATTCCCATTGTATTGGCATCTTTTACGATACCGGGATAACCGATGACAGTAACAGCTGAAGGGATGTAGTTAAATTCAAGTGGTACAAACGTATTAATGCCGCTGAATGTCTCATTAAAGAAAAGTGCAGCGTAATCAAATTTAATCGACTGGTTGCGATCATTGTTGTTTTCATGAAAGATGTAGCTATCATTTGTTTCTGCCAGTACCGGGTTCAGCGTGCCAAAGGGTTTCACAGCGTTCGGCCATACCGTTTCATATTGAGCAGGGGAAAATTGTATTTCGTCAAACCAGCCGCCAAAATCTCCGGTGTATACGTTGTGTGCATTGGTAAGGACGACATAGGGGCTGATCAGAAAACCGCTGCCCCTCATGTAGTCGTTGTTGAATTTAATTGCTAGAAAGCCTGTGTTGAAGTAAGGGTATGTGATAGTTTTACTGCCGCCGAGAGCAGTACGGTTATCAACCATGGCCTGTCTTTCAATTTCCCGGGTAATAGTGGTGGTCTGCGGCGCTAAGGATTTGTCCACAATGTTTTCGAAAAATGTGAAAGCGTCGGTGTATACAATATTTGATTGTGTAGAAAAGCCGTAATTCTGGTATTCGATCACCCACCGGCGGGAAGCGGCAAATAAAGCAGCTGTTTCAGCTTTGCTTAAAAGTTTGATTTCCGGCTCCAGCATCATGACATAAGTTGAATGATCACGATCGAATTCCTGCCACTTATACAACTCGCCATCTATATACTGTATAATTAGGCGCGCCGGTGCTGTTTCAGTTAAGTTCAGGCTTGGTGCGGGAATGTTTTCTGTCTGCGATGCAGCAGGAGTGGTTAAAGCAAGGAATATAATGAAAATGACCATGAAAGCCACGATCTTATGCATATTAATCCGGGGTTTAAGCATGATGTGACCACCTTGTCTCCGGAGAAGGGGCAGATATTGATTAGATAGGTGAATTATAGCAAAATTCTTACATGAAAGTCAAGTTATTCTTATCCAATAAAACACAGGGGGACGGTTCTTTTGTGCTATTTTTGTCTTCTATTTTGTTATTGTTAATCAAACTGATTATGTAAACTTGGTTTAAGGTTCTGAAAAAGCCTTGTTTAAGAATAAATTCAGAGAGCTGACGTAAAAAGGTGAGGCGCTCAGCTCCACCACAAATATTATACTCAAAGTAATATTTCTCGTAATAATTAAGCATTTAAAAAACATCATAGATGACATTTCACATAATATTGACAGTTATTCTTGTCTTCTGGCCCTTTATTTATGTTATAATGCTCAGTAAATAATCTGAAAGAACGGAGGATAAATCATGTCCCTGGAACGTCAGCGTATTTTTTGGGGCCTCCTGTTTTTTGTGATGATTCTTGCCGCATTTATAATTCCTTTTACTCCCCTGCTTAACGATCTGCCGAAAGCATATGGTGCTTTTCTCTTTTGGAATCTTTTTGCCGTGATTGTGATTTTCTGCCTGGGTATAATAACGGCCAGATGGAGGGATGATGATGAACGCTAGCACAATATACCTGGCTCTGTTCCTCTATTTTGTCGTGGGCAGTATCGTTGCCCGCCGGGCCGGCAGTAAAATCGGCGGTGGGGTAAATGAATTTTTCCTTGCCGGCCGCTCTCTCAGTGGTATTGTATCTGCACTAACCTACAGCGCTACCACCTACAGCGCTTTTATGCTGGTAGGTCTGGCCGGTTTCACCTACATTGGCGGAGTGGGTGCGCTCGGTTTTGAATTAATTTATCTCTCGGGTCTTATTCTGGTTGCATTTTTTGGCCCCAGGTTCTGGCTTGTCGGAAAGAAATATAATTATCTAACACCGACTGAGATGCTTGGAGACAGGTACCAGAGCAAGGCTGTTGCAGCTGTATCAGCTGTGGCGGCGGTTATCTTTCTTATACCCTACAGCGCGGTACAGCTGATCGGCATTGGCGCTTTGCTGGAAGGTATATCAGGCGGGGCGATTCCTTACCTGGCCGGAGTAGGAATAGCTGCCTTTGTAGCTGTATACTGGACCTGGACAGGCGGTTTGAAAGCTGTCGCCTGGACAGATTCTTTACAGGCGGCAGTTATGCTCACAGTTGCCGTGCTTTCAGTGATATTTATTGCCTATCGCGGTTTCGGCGGTTTCGGCGGAATGTTTGCGCAGCTGGAAACACAATATCCCGCCTGGCTTTCTGTGCCCGGTCCCGGGTTTTTCAGCATAAATACTTTTGTCGGTTTAACCCTGCCCTGGTTCTTCTTTTCGCTCTCGAATCCGCAGGTGAGCCAGCGGCTTTTCGTACCGCGTTCACTGGGGCAGATGAGGATAATGGTGATGGGTTTTCTTGTATTTGGTTTTATCTACACCCTTGTATCCATACTGTGGGGTTTTTCAGCGCGCCTGCTTATACCCGACCTGGCAGTCGCCGACAGCGCAACACCGGCGCTGCTCGGGCTTAGCATAGTGCCCGCCTCGCTTGCCCTGCTTGTTATGCTTGGAATCAGCGCTGCTGCTGTGTCAACAGTTAACTCGATTATTCTTACGCTTTCATCGATGATTTGCCGTGACGTATTTAAGAATGTATCGGCAGGATCAACGGAAGATAAAGAACTGCTTGTCGGTAAGATTTTTGTGCCCCTTTTTACAGCTGTTATCGTTGCCTTTGCCACATTGAGACTCGATTTAATTGCTGCCCTTTCAGTGGCTTCCTCAGCAGGGCTTCTGGTAATGGTGCCGGCCCTGATCGGTAGTTTTTTCTGGAAAAGAGGCACAGCTGCGGCAGTTTTGTCCAGTGTTATTGTCGGCGGTTTAGTCGCTACAATTTTTCAATACAGCGGTTTAAGACCCCTTGGCTACTGGCCTGGTGTCTGGAGCGGCCTGGTTGCTGTAGTGCTTTTTATCGGAGTCAGTTATTTTACAAAGGCGCCTGTAGAGAAAGCTGATGAGTTTTTAGGTTACCTGAGAGATGAATTGGGCAGGCGTAAGGTGATCTAACATTATTAATTACAGATAATTGGATCAATCCAGCTTTCCGGTTTTAAGGGCATTTAATTCAAAATAGTCTTGGAGGAAGTAAGTGGATAACAGTTTAGATCGCATAACCAGTAAAGAGAAGCAGCTCGAAGAGATACTGCGCACTTATAATAATGCAGCTGTGGCTTTTTCCGGCGGAGTAGACAGTACATATGTGCTGCACAAGGCTGCGCAGGTTTTAGGCAAAAAGAACATTCTGGCAGTAACTGTTCATTCTGAACTGCATCCTGTTGCCGAGGTGGATGAAGCTGAAAAGCTTGCCCGCGGTATGGGTTTGCCTCATCTGGTTGTAACGCTTGACCTACTTACTGATCCGGGGATTAAAAATAATGTTTATGAAAGGTGTTACATCTGCAAAAAACGCATTTTCAGCAAACTGCAGGATTTAGCAGTGGCAAGGGGTTTTGCGGTAATAATTGATGGTACTAATGCAGATGACCCCAATGACGATCGTCCAGGGCTCCGCGCCCTGAAAGAACTAGGTATACGGAGTCCCTTGATGGAAGCAGGTTTGACCAAGGAAGAGATCAGAGCCCTATCATTAAGAAATGAATTGCCAACAGGAAACAAACCTTCTGCTGCTTGTCTGGCTACACGCTTCCCGCATGGGGAAACGTTAACAGCTATTGCCCTGACCAGGGTTGCAGAAGCTGAAGCATATATCAGGAGTCTTGGTGTCAACGGCAACTTGAGGGTGCGTTTTCACGGCGGTAAACTGGCAAGAATTGAAGTCGACCCGGAAGAATTTGCCCTAATTCTTGCTTACAGGGAAGAATTATACAAAAAGCTGAGCCGCTCCGGTTTTGATTATATTACGATTGATTTAAAGGGGTTTCGTTCCGGCAGTATGAATAAATAGCAGGGGCATGGTTTTTTCCATGCCCCTTAAATTCTCATAAGTCATAATTAATTTAATCGATAACCCACCATTCTTCTTCATGCCCTTCTTCGATCACACCGTCAATATCCATTTTAACTTCATGTTTGAATCCATCAACAGCTGTAGAACTGGTTCCTGAATTCTGATCCTGGCTGCTGTCATCTTCATTTACTGCTTTCATAGCTTCCAGGTCTCTGAGCAGGGCGTCAAGCTGTGCCTGATGCTCTTCCGATATAGGTTCCGGCATAGGTTCCGGTTCCTCTTCTCCGGCAGCGCTGTTTTCAACTTCAGGTGCGCCGCAGCCGAATAAAAAAAAGCTAAAACAGAGCAAGATCAAGATGATTATGAAGCGCTTATTTAAAAACAATCGCTTCACCTCCTGTTGTAAAAAAGTTCAGGTTCCTTTTTTGTATTTTCAAGAGCCTTTGTTTCTTTGGATATTATTATACCACAGATAAGAGTCTGCATAAAAACCGGGCTATTTTGAATACCCTGCAAAGGTGCTATTATATAATATTTTGAATGATATAATAGCTCTGATAATGAAAATTATGTTATAATTATCTGCAATGTTTTATATATTTTGTTAGAATTATTATTAGAATAATTCTGGGAGAAATTCAGTGGGCGCCGTTAATGGATGGAACTGGTTTTATCTTGATTCGGTAATAGAGCCGGCTGTTTTTTTATGCCGCATATATTTGAGGCAATTACTACAGCACTGGTATATACAGTATAGGGAGGTCTAAATTTGCCAACAATTCTTGAAGATATCGCTCAAGCGGTGCTTGAAGGGAAGCGAAGTGAAACGTTAGAGTTTGTTAAAAGCGGTCTTGACTCGGGCATAGAACCGCTTGAACTGATTACGGAAGGTTTGACTGTTGGGCTGGATCAGGTCGGCCAGAAATTTGAAGAGGGTGAATATTATTTGCCTGATATGATGCTGGCGGCTGAAGCCATGAGTGGCGCTATTGATTTTCTGGAACCGCACATGGCTAAGGATAAAGACGGCAAAAATGAAAATGTCATTAAGTGCGTTATCGGCACAGTTAAGGGCGATCTTCATTCCATCGGAAAAGATATTGTCATTATGATGATGAAGGCGGCAGGTATGGAAATCTACGACCTTGGTGTAGATGTACCCTCTGCCGAATTTGTCCGCTCTGTCGAGGAAAATGGAGCCCATGTTTTGGGTATTTCAGCCCTGATGACAACGACAATACAGGAGCAGAAGAAAATTATCGACATGTTGTCCGAAAAAGGTTTGCGTGATAAAGTTAAAGTTATAGTTGGCGGAGCACCCCTTTCAGAAGAATGGGCAAAGAAGATCGGCGCTGATGCTTATGCCGCTGATGCGATAGCCGGAGTTAAGAAAGTGAGGGCTATGCTCGATCTCTAATTAATAAAAAATGAAAGGAGATAAGGCCAATTGATTTTTGAACCTCTAACAGCAGATGATCTACAGTTGATGCATGATCAGACTTTAAAAATTCTGGCTGAAACAGGAGCCATTGTTGAAGGCAAAGAGGCACGGGAAATACTGCTATCAGCAGGATGTCAGGATGATGGCAAAAGGTTGCGATTCCCTTCAAAACTGGTTGAAGAATGCCTGACAGACCCGGAAAAAGTTACTCTCTACGGTGTTGATGAAAATATTGTATTACCTCTCACTGATTCTCCCCGCACATATGCCCATAATTTTGGGTCAGTTTCCATGCTGCTTGATCATAAAGATGATATAATCCGTGAAGCCCTGGCAGAAGATCTGGTCGCCTATATCAGGATTAGCGATATGCTGCCCAACCTGCACATGGTAGTACCCAGCCTTCGGCCTACCGACCTGCCTGAAGAGATTGCCTCACTGGCAATGACAGCTTATGCTCTTCAGAACACGGTTAAACCGGTTGACATCGGAACTGCATCAGATACATGGGAGATTCGCTTCTTGGTCCGCATTGCGTCTGCTGTCCGCGGCAGCCTTGAAAAATTGATTGAAAAACCGATGGGGACGCTTTCCATATCACCGCTCAGTCCTTTAAACTTCCCGGCTGATATAACCGATGCCATTATTGAAAGTGCCCGCACGGGACTTCCGATCACCATGCTGCCCTGTCCGACGCGCGGCCTGACTGCCCCTGTCACGCTTGCCGGCGGACTTGTCCAACAGAATGCGGAGCAGCTGGCTTTTATAACCCTGGCCCGCCTGGTGAACAGGCATACTCCCCTTGTTTACACCTGCAGACTGGCAGCTGCAAACATGCGTAGCGGTTGTGTAAGTGGAAGAGATCCTGATTTAGGTTTTTCAGGCGCCTGTGTGGCTCAAATAGCAAGATTCTATGGTTTGCCTTCAGGTGTTTATGGGATGGATACGGGCTCAGCTGTGCCTGATATACAGTCTGGTTACGAGCGCGCTTTAAATGCGCTTTATCCATCAATGGCACGAGCAACGTTTGTGTCCGGTATGGGCAGTCTGAACGCAGGTTTGCTGGCCAGCGCTGAACAGCTGGTTATTGATAACGAGATATACGGTATGGTATTTCACAGGCAGCAGGGCATTAATGTCAGTGAAGAGGCCATTGGTGCTGAAGTTATCAAAGCGGTTATGGATGGTGGTAATTACCTGGCCCAGGAGCATACCAGAAACTATATGCGTAAAGGTGAACTTTTTACAGGCAGGCTTGGTAATGAGTCTCCCTTTGAAGAGTGGCGCAGCTCTGGCCGCCAGACAATCCGGGAAGAGGCCAAGGGAAAGATTGACCAGATTTTAGCTGAGCACCCCGGCATCGTAGTAGATACAGAGATAAGCAGTAAGATTATGTCGTTACTGGAAGAGGCGAAGGAAGAAAAACAAAATTAAACAGAAGGAGGTGTCGCTCCCGTCAGTTATGCTTGTCCAGAGGGGATTAGAATATCAAAGGAGGGTTATGTTTTGCGTAGATTAAATAAAGTGGCACTATTATTGGTGATACTAATATTGGCAGTGAGTCTTCTTGTCACAGGCTGTGGTGGCGAGGAAAGTCAGGACGAACGAAATATCCTCAGAATAGGCTACATGAGAGAAATCGAAAGCCTTAACCCGATGGTTATCTGGTCGGTTCAGGCTTATGAAGTAATGTATGTTAACTACAACTTCCTGATGAGCTGGGATGAAGATCTAAATGTAACTCCAAAACTGGCCAAGTCATGGGATGTAGACGAGAGTGGAACATTCTGGACTTTTTATCTCGAAGAAGAGGTTACCTGGCATGACGGAGAGCCTTTTACTGCGGAAGATGTAAAATTTACTTTTGAATATATCCGTGATAATGAACTGGGATATTTTTATGATTATGTGGCATCCATGGAAGAGATAGAAGTAGTTGATGAACATACACTCACAGTTAAGACAGACGAGCCGATTGCCTGGATGCCTCAGCTTCTCGTGCCTATTCTGCCGATGCATATCTGGTCTGAAATTGACCCGGCCGATGCTGAAGGCGAATTTACCAATGACAATCCAGTTGGTACCGGACCCTTCCAGGTTGTGGAACACCGCAAAGGTGAATACACCAGGTTAGTTGCCAATGATAATTATTTCAAAGGCAGGCCGGCTATAGATGAAGTTATTTATATCATTTATGCCAATACAGATATGATGGTTGAAGCGTTGAAACAGGGTGAACTTGATGTAATTGCTGATGTTCCGGGCGCCCAGTTTAAAGCGCTGCAGGAAACAAATGATCCTGATATAGTCACACTCGATGCCGACTCGCCATCTTTTACTGAACTTTCCTTTAACGTATGGGAGGATGAAGAGTCTATGGGTAACCCGATTCTGCGCGACCGTGAAGTTCGCATTGCAATTGAGTATGCGCTTGACAGGCAGGAAATGATCGATGTAGCGCTGATGGGTTACGGTGAAGTCGGCTCTACCCTGGTGCCTCCGTTGTTCGACTTCTGGCATCTTGATCTTGGCGATGATTTTCGGGCTTACAACCCCCAAATTGCTGTTGAAACCCTTGAGGCGGCAGGATATACTCTGGGAGCGGACGGTATCAGGGTTAGCCCTGATGGTGAACCACTTGCTTTCACCCTGCTGATCCGCAATGAATCTCCTGATAACCAGAAAATGGCTTCAATGATTAAAGATATGCTGGCTGAAGTAGGAATTGAGATTACTGTATCGGTTATTGATGAGGGAACGCTGACCGATCGTATCTATGACGGCGACTTCGATATGTTTATCTGGGGTTGGTATGTCGATGTTGATCCCTCTTCAATATTAAAAGTTGTCACCACCGACGAAATCATGTCATGGAGCGATTGTTTCTACTCGAACCCGGTATATGATGAGCTGCACCTGTTGCAGCAGCGGACCATGGACAGGGATGAAAGGCGGGAACTTATTCTTGAGATGCAGAGAATCTTCTACAATGATTCCGCCTATATTATGTTATCCTACGATCCTGAGCTGATGGCTTACCGCACAGATAAATACGAAGGTTGGGTTCGCAATCCCAGGACCGGCCCGGTTGTTTATACTAATGTAATTGATACTTATGAAGAACTGCGCCCAATCGGTGAATAAATAAGAGGTAAGCGCCCGGCTCCTTGAGGGGCCGGGCTTTTTACAATCCCTACAAGATCATCCCCCGGGAGGGAATAGCTTTGAATATGCGTGGCTATCTTTTACGCAAGTTTATCCAGGCATTGATCACTGTTTTTATCGTCATCTTCATGAATTTTTTTCTTTTCCGCATCATGCCCGGAGATCCTATCCGCGTCTTAATTCGTAATCCGAGAATATCTGCCGGTGCACTTGAAAGAGTGCGCGATCAGTTTGGTCTTAATGAAAGCCGCCTGGTTCAGTTTTGGATTTACCTCCGTGATTTATTTTCCGGCGATCTCGGAACCTCTTTTAACTACCGCCAACCGGTTTTAGATATTGTGATGGAGCGAGTTCCGGCAACTGTTCTTCTTATAGGAACAGCAACTGTTTTATCCATAATTATCGGTGTTCTCCTTGGGGTAATATTTGCCTGGAAGAGGGGAACAAGAATTGACATAATTGGTTTAAGCTTTTCGCTTATTCTTTATTCTATGCCTACTTTCTGGGTGGCAATAATTATGGTTATGATTTTTGCCGTTTACTGGCAGATTTTTCCCCTGGGGGGGATGGGTATGCCCGGGGCTTTTTACAGTTCATATTGGGTTGAGCTTGCTTCACAGCTGCGATACATGTTTTTGCCAACGATAACTTTTGCCCTGATTCTGATCGGAGAATATGTGCTGATTATGCGCAGCTCACTTCTTGAGGTTATGCGTGAAGATTACATGCTAACGGCAAGGGCTAAAGGTGTGACCAACCGAAATATGCTTTTCAGACATGCAATGCCGAACGCAATGCTGCCGGTAGTAACCCTGATTGCCATAAACCTTGGTTTCATTGTCGGCGGCGCCATCCAGATCGAGACAGTTTTTTCCTGGCCCGGTCTGGGTCGGTTGATGTATTCAGCCCTCACAAATCGTGATTATCCTGTTCTGCAGGGTCTATTTCTTTTCATTACTATTGCTGTGATTGGAGCAAACTTTTGTGCTGATTTACTATATCGTTACCTTGATCCCAGGGTAAAATCTTAAAGGGGGCGTAAAAATGAACTCAGCGCTTGCCAAAAGAGATAATTTCGCTCTCTTGAAGAAAAATATGACCTCGTTCTGGTCGATCTACAGGCAGAATAGTATGGGTTTAATCGGTCTGGTTATACTACTCGTTTTTGCCCTGATGGCTCTGTTCGGTCCTTACCTGGTTGAGATCACGGTTATGGCCGTGGATGGTGTTACCCAGGTTATTCATCCTCCTACCTCTGGATACTGGCTTGGCACTGACGATCTTGGTAAAGATATACTGGCCGGCGTGATCATTGGTTCAAGAGTTTCGCTGTTGGTCGGGCTTGCTGCCACCGCTATATCAATGATCATCGGCACCGTGATTGGAATCGTATCAGGGTTTTACGGACGGGCAGTAGATGCTGTGCTGATGCGTATTACCGATGTTTTTCTTGTAATTCCCTGGCTGCCCCTGATGCTGGTCATGGCTGCCCTGCTTGGGCCGAGCCTTGGTAACATCATATTCGTTATTGGTATAACCAGTTGGGCGGGTACAGCAAGGATCATACGCTCTCAGACTTTGAGCGTAAAAGAACGTCCTTATGTTGAAAGAGCGCGTGCTATAGGCAGTGGAGATACTCACATAATGTTTTATCATATTCTACCGAATGTGTTTCCCCTGATTTTCGCCAATACCGTCCTCGTAGCGGCGGTGGCAATATTATCGGAAACGACACTAAGTTTTCTCGGTATGGGCGATCCAACCCAGGTTACCTGGGGTATGATGCTCCATTTTGCCTTTTCAATGGGAGCAGTATCCTATGGCGCCTGGTGGTGGCTGTTGCCGCCGGGTATATGTGTCGTCCTGGTAGTGCTGAGTTTTACATTTATCGGTTATGCCTTGGACGAAGTTTTAAATCCCAAGCTGAGGAGGCGTGACCAGTGAGACTGCTCGAAGTAGATAATCTTACAACCTATTACAAGTTAAAAGATGGCTATGTCCGTGCCTGTGAAAATATATCGCTGCATCTTGAAAGAGGCGAAGCGATAGGCTTGGTTGGCGAGTCGGCTTCAGGAAAAACTACAGCAGCCCTTTCGTTGATAAAACTTCTACCCGACAATGCCCATGTAATGGCTGGAAGCATAAAAATTGAAGGGCGCGATATTGCCGGGGCAACTGAAGAAGAGCTACGTCATATTCGCTGGAAGGATATTGCCATAATTTTTCAGGGTGCAATGAATGCTTTAAACCCGGTGCGCAGGGTTGGAGACCAGATTGTTGAAGCTTTGCGCATCCATGAAAAGCTATCGGAAAAAGATGCCGGCAGGAGAACGGCAGAACTTTTCGAGCAGGTTGAAATTGACTCCGACCGTGTCAGGGAGTACCCCCACGAATTCAGCGGAGGGATGCGGCAGCGGGTGATGATTGCGATGGCGATTGCCTGCAACCCGAAAATAATTATCGGTGATGAACCGACGACAGCGCTCGACGTAATGGTGCAGGCTCAGGTTCTGCAGCTGCTTGAAACGCTGCGGCGTGAGAGAGAAATGGGGATGATTCTGATCACTCACGACCTCTCTGTTGTTGGCGAAACCTGTGACAGGGTGGCAGTAATGTATGCCGGGCAAATAGTTGAAGACGGCCCGACTGAAAAAGTTTTCGAAGCCCCCTCGCACCCTTATACGCGGGCTTTGATTACCGCTTTCCCCAACATTGAAGGTGAACGCTATCTTGCTGCATCAATTCCCGGTGACCCGCCCAACCTTTTAAGCCCTCCTGGTGGATGTCGTTTTCATGAACGCTGCAGTGAGGTAAGCGAACTTTGCAGAAATGAAGCGCCGGAGATTACTGATTTATCACCCGGACACCGGGCTATGTGCCACCTTCTGCAAAGGAAGGTGAAAGTAAAATGAAAAATGAACACACTGAAAATAATCCATTAATAAGCGTACGGGGGCTTGAAGTTTATTTTGCGGCCAGGTCGGGATTTTTCTCCTCGCTGGTGAGCCGTAAAACATCAATGGTCAGAGCGGTAGACGGGCTTGATTTTGAACTTGGCAGGGGAGAAATATTATGCCTGGCCGGAGAATCGGGCAGCGGTAAAACTACAACCGGTAAAGCAATCCTGCGTTTGCTTGAACCAACAGGCGGCGAAGTTTTTTTTAAAGGTGAAGATATGAATACTTTTAACCGATCACGTCTGCGCCGGTTCCGCCAGGAAGCGCAGATAATATTTCAGGATCCCTTTGAATCGCTAAACCCTCGCCAGACAGTGTTTTCAACTGTAGCCGAACCCCTTGAAGTGAACCACCTCACCAGGGATCGCAGCGAGAAAGAAGAGCGGGTGGCGGAAGCGTTAGTTGATGCAGGCTTGAACAATCCCCGTGAACTTTTTATGCGCTACCCCCATGAACTAAGCGGGGGGCAGAGGCAGCGCCTGGCAATAGCAGGCGCCCTGGTTCTGAAACCTGATTTCATCGTAGCCGATGAACCGGTTTCCATGCTCGACCTTTCCATCCGTGCCGGAATCCTTAAACTCATGGTTGATCTGCGGGATGATAAGGGAATTAGCTACCTTTTTATTACTCATGACCTATCGCTGGCCTGGCTTATTTCTGATCGTATCGCGGTTATGTATTTAGGCAAAATAGTTGAACTTGGCAGTGCAGATGACGTGATCAAAACGCCGCTGCATCCATATACAAAAGCGCTGGTTTCGGTCATACCTGTGCCAAAGCGGGTTTCACTCATCGGTAAGACATTGTTGGAAGGTGAAACTCCTGACCCGGTAAATATTCCTTCAGGCTGCCGGTTCCACCCGCGTTGTCCTGAAGCGCAGCCGCGATGCAGCTTGGAAGAGCCTGTTTACAGGGAAGTTAACCTGAAACATTTTGGCGCCTGCCATTTTATATAGAAATGAGTTGAAAATTTATGACCGAAATATATCTTCTTTCAAATCGTGATTATCTAAAAAGTTTAAGCCTGGCAGCTGCTGTGCTGAGCGGGGAAAAAGGTGAACTTTACTTTATTGATCCTCTGCACATTGAAAAAGAACTTGAGCCACTGCTGATCTTAAAGGAGAGACTCCCCTTTACACTGATCAATGCCACCGGTACTGATATAGTCGCTGACGAGTTAAATAAAGCTGGCTTAGGCTGTAGCCCCTTTTCAGTAACAGAAAGCAATTTCTGGCCTGAATTAATAAGCATGATCGGCCAACCCCGTGGCATATGCGCAGCCTCAGCCGCATATCCCTCAGATTGTCTGAAAGCAGCTTCCATGGCAGTACGGCTCGGATATTATTTTATAACGGATGCTGACATTGGCAACATTGGCCTTTCACTAGCTGGAGATCTGCCGCTGTTGTGGTTCGGTCAAAAAAAGGCGCTGGAAGCAGGCGCAGGTAAAAAGACGGCAAACCTTTTTAAGATTATTGATGACTACAAAGGCATCATAGATGAACTCAATAGCGCCGGACTTGAATCTGATTACCTGGTTTTATATAATTCAGCAGATTTAAGCACCGATTCTTCCGGGGGCGACTCGCTCGGGAAACTGTGGGTAAGAGGTTTAAGCTTGCTTTTAACCACTCTTTCTTCCTACAGGAATGTAATGCCCTATGATGCTAACACCGCAAAGCCCGATGCCGCTGTAATTGAAAAAAATCTAAATGAAATGATCAGGGAAAGTGGCTTAAAACCCCGGTTTCTTGCCGTATTAGCTTCCCCTGCTTCGATTCCCTTCTTTTATGAAGAGAAGAAGGCCGTTACGGCATGGACTGAAGAGATGGTCCGTGACATTCATGTAAGGCTTAATAGCGATCTCTTTTTTGATCTCTCCGAAGGTCGGCTCATGCAGCACACAACCGGAGGACTCTCGACCCAGCTGATCAGTACTAAACATTACCGGGAGATCCTTAATCACAATGGAAGAGATGGCAAAGATGTAACTGTGGTCAGCACCCCTCATGTTGAGAGCGGGATCATTTTTGCCAGCGATGATGCTTTAATGCAGGCGCAGCTGCTGCCCCTTCTTGAAGAGAGTAAATACAGGTTAAAAGTATTGCAGGGAAAGGAATCTCAATACAGCAGGGTTGGCAGTGAACTGAGCCGGTCCGACTTTTTACTTTATACCGGTCATGGAGGCCCTGAAGGACTGCATACTCACGGCCATACCCTGAACCGGGCTGATCTGCCGCACATGGCTCCACTCGTTGCGTATACTTCAGCCTGTTCAACGGTAGCCATGGTTCCTCACTGGCTGTCTGTTAATGAAGGGCTTGATTGGGAAGGGATCGCTGTCGATACACGCCAGGTTATCGGGCTATCATTTGTTGAAAAAGGGGCGCTCTGCTTTGTCGGTGGCGCCACAATAGAAGATTTGCAGTACAGCACTTCAATATATGCCATATTTATGGAAGCGCTTCTGGTTAAAGGTTTAAGTGTGGGGGAAGCGGTCAAGGCTACCCGCAATTTTATCAGCCTCTATGCCGCTACCCTGCTGCAAAAAAATCCAACTGCATATCGAAAATACCGTTGGGGAACAGCTAATGCAATCCATCAGCAGGTTTTACTGGGAGATCCCGCTTTTGTACCCTGTGAAGAAGCTAACATCGATTGCCGGTTGCCCGGCGGCGAGGAACATATTTCAAATGGAAAAATTAATATATCGGTAAATATCCCGCAGGACAGGTGGCGGAAAGCATCAACGGTTGTTAATCCGAAAGAGGCGTCGAAGCATTATTACCGCTGCCGCAATATTGAGGTTAACACTCCATACGGGGAGAACATAATCAGCTGGGGCGATTATTATCGGGTTGCTCCGGATGCTGAGAATATTAGCGAAAAAGGGGTAATGTCGGGATTAATCCACCTGACAGCCGACCTGCTGCCGGGGCAGGCTCCGAAGAACTTACGGCTCATTGAGGTCGAAGCGGATGATCCGTTTTGCCTGCTCTGCGATAATCGCTCTGCACCGGTTGAAAATTTGCTGGAAGCTTCTTCCAAGTTTAGGCTGCCATACCTGCTGCAGCCGCCGATTGAGCTCGATATGCTTGAAAGCTGGGCTTTCAGCGCGGAGATAAGAAGCGATCACTACCGGCTGCATTGGCTGGCACCTCTGCTGCTTATAAATGAAAAAGCCCGATCGACAATACGCCTGAAAAAAATGGTTTTTGAAATTGAAACAACCCCGGGTGTTCATTACGAAGGCACGGTCTTGGGTGAAAATAGCAGGGAAGATTACCTTGTTCTATCCGGGTTTGAAGGAAAAGTAACGGCAGACGGGAAAAATAAAGATCCGCACATCAACGGCGCTCTGTTAGCGCTCACTGAAGCGGATGGCAGTTATAGTATATTATCTGCCGGGGGTGGCAAACTATTAATCCAGGAACAGTTTCCGCTATACGGGCTGCTTGACAATTACCAGGTTTTTAAACGTGATCTTATTGAGCCTAAGACTGATCATTACTTAGAATACAAATTGGAAATACCTGATCTGGTTACGCTTAACGGTTGTCTGTTCGACAAGTATTCGGGGGCTAGAATACCGGAAGGTTTAATCCGCATTTTCCGCGGAGAATCAGATCCTGTAGGCGATCCCCTGATTGAAGCTTTTGCCGGAGAAACTTATACAAAGGGCGACGGTTCCTTTTCTATAAAGCTGCCGGCAGGCAAATACCTGCTTTACGCAGCCGCAGCTCCTGATGGGCTCCGATATAAATCGGCTGAATGGCCTCTTGAAATTAAAGCGGGTAATGATTGTTACCATCTGTTTGCCCTTGACCAGGCAGCTTTAATTAGAGGTAGAGTAACATTTCAGGGCTATTGTCCGCCTGACCCGCCTGCGGTTGCAATAAAGCGATACCCCAAAGTCGAAGGAGAAGGCTCTCTCTCAAAGGTTCCTGTGAGAAGGGATGGCACTTACGGGTGTCTTGTAAGTTTTCAGGATCGGTTTCAGATCACTATCGAAGAAGAGGGCTATAGCTTAATTGAAGACACAAATGACAGTAAAGGCTACAAGCTGGGTCCGCAGGAGGAGCTAAGCCGCGATTATGTTTTAGTCAGGGAAGAAAAGGAGAGCTGATATTGCCTGAACTGATGATAATTAAAGCGGCAGGATCTAATTATGATATCGGCTATACAGTGGGCAAAACTGCCCGGTCACTAATTGAACGTGCCCTTGCCGGCTACCGGAAAGCACTTCCTGCAGATGGCTGGAAAGAACCATGGGAACTGCAGGGCTATTATCTCGAATTGGCCCGTGAAAAATTTTCGCACCTGGTTGAAGAGCTCCAGGGAATGGCTGATGGTTCCGGTGTAAATTTCAGTGATCTCTTTTTTCTCAACGCCCTGGAAGAAGCTCTCGATTATAAAACTTTTTCTGCCTGCACAGCTATCGGCATTGCCGGTTCCAGCGGGGTTTGGCTCGCTCATAATGAAGACTGGTATGCCTCCGATTCAGAAGCAATTATTGCAATTTGTGCTCACCCCCGAAATAAGCCTGCATTTATCAGTGTAACGGCGGCGCCTTTTCTGGCAGCGGTAGGTATGAATGAAGCAGGTTTGGCCCAGGGTGTTAACAGCGTTGATTCTACTGATAACCGGGAAGGTATACCGAGAATGTTTACAGCGCGGGCGGTACTGGAAGCCACCTCAATCGAAGAAGCCTGCACTTTAGCCACACCCTGCAGCAGGGCGGGAGGCTACAATCATCTTCTGGTTCATGCAGGGGGTGAGCTGGGCAACCTGGAAACTACAGCTGCTGAAGCAGGTTTTATGCCCGCCGACAAACTGGTTTATCATACGAATCATTACCTGAACCCCAGCCTGCAGCACCTGGCAGGGAAAGCTTCTGAGCATTCCTTAGCCCGTTACAACCGCTTGCATGAGCTGGAAAAGGATATAATGGATGCAGAGAATAAACCTGCCGCGCTTAAGCGGGTTTTAAGCGATCATGAAAAGAGGCCTTTATCAATCTGTCGTCATGCTGACGAACAGAGTGATAACAGCGCAACTATCTTTTCAGTAATTTTCGATTTAAAAAATTTAAGGGCAGGGGTTGCCCGGGGCAATCCCTGTGGTAACATATTTACAGAGATTATCCTTTGAAAAGATGGTGATATTAAAATGGAAGGCTATACAGCTGTTTTACAGAAAATTGAAGAAGAAAAAGCAAAGCTGGTGGAAATGGCTCATGCCATCCACGGCAACCCTGAGGTGGGAGGGCAGGAAATATTTGCTTCCGACCTGATAACCGGCTACCTTGAAGAGAAAGGGTTTAAAGTCTGGCGGGGGGTTGGTGGTTTGAAAACAGCTTTCATGGCCAGTTATGGGGATGAAGGTTTTCACGTGGGCTTTTGTTCGGAGTATGATGCCCTGCCAGAGATTGGCCATGGCTGCGGCCATAACCTGATCGGTATCGCCGGGGTTGCCGCCGGAGTGGCGCTGGCTTCGAGCCTGGGTAATCTGCCGGGAATAGTATCGATCATCGGCACCCCCAATGAAGAGGATGAAGGGGGGAAAGTTGATCTTGTCCGGGCGGGAGTTTTTGACGATGTTGATGCCGCTATGATGTTTCACCCCGGTTGTTCTACCTGTCTGCATGTTGAATCGCTCGCCTGCCGGGATTACCGCTTTATTTTCCATGGGCGTTCTGTTCATGCCTCTACTGAACCATGGGAAGGGCGGAATGCTCTGGATGCTGTTATTCAGACCTTCAACGGTATTAACGCCCTGCGGCAGTACCTCAAAGACGATGTGCGCGTTCACGGGATTGTTTCGGAGGGGGGTCTGGCCCCAAATGTTGTTCCCGACAGGGCTGCAGCAGATTTTATCATCAGGTCGCGCGACAGCCATTACCTGGGGGAAGTGGTAGAAAAAGTTATTGCCTGTGCCCGGGGAGCGGCGATAGCAACAGGGACAACTCTTGAAGTGGAAGAATCAGGTTATCCTTATGATGCCATGGTAAGCAACAGGGTAATGGCCGATCTCTTTGGAGAGAGCCTGAAGGAGTCAGGTTATAAAATAGATTCACCCTATGAGGAAGGCCGCGGTTCTATTGACATGGGTAATGTTAGCAGGGTGACACCTTCAATCCACCCTGTTGTTGCTATAACTGATCAGTGGGTACCCGGCCATACACACGAGTTTACGGCTCTCTGTGATACGGAAGAAGCTTACGATGTAATGCTTACTGTCGGTAAAGCGATGGCATTAACCGGCTATAAAATATTGAAGGATAAGAATCTGCAGAAAAAGATCCTGGAAGAATTCTCAGCGTCCATCAAGAAGGATATTGGGTAAGGTATAAGGAGGTGAATTAATGCCGCAAACGGTTGTTGATGAGATCCGGACAAATTTATTCCGGGCTGTAATTCCACTGCCGCGTAATCCTTTAAAGGCGACCAACTCTTACATTATTAAAAGTAGAGAGCGCAACCTGATTATAGATACGGGCATGAACAGGGAAGAATGCAAAAGCGCTTTGCTAAATGCTCTTGATCAGATAGATCTCGACTTGAAAAACACGGACTTTTTTGTTACTCACCTCCATGCAGATCATGTCGGCCTGGTTGATGAACTTTCCTCTGACGGAGCTCTGATATATTTTAATCGGCCTGATGCCGAAATATTAAATCATCCGAATCTGTGGCAGCTGGTCTGTTCACTTGCCGGCAGGCACGGTTTCCCTGCCGAACTTGTTAACCTGGCGATCGATTCGCATCCCGGGCAGCGTTATAGTCCGAAAAATGTTCTTGACTTTACCATGGTTGAAGACGGCGATATTATCAGCTATGGTGGCTATGAACTGCAGTGCATTCGGACCCCGGGTCACACTGGCGGACACACCTGCCTTTATGATTTAGGTGACAGGTTATTTTTTTCGGGTGATCATATTCTTGGCGATATTACTCCCAACATCTCCACCTGGCTTGATGAAAGCAACCCCCTCGATGATTACTTCAAGAGCCTCAACAGGGTTTATAAAATGGAGATAGAGCTGGTTTTGCCTGGACACCGCAGTTTATTTAAAGATTGCCGGAGTAGAATTGAACAGTTAAGAGAGCATCACATCATTCGTCTTAATGAAGCTGAAGAAATTATCCGTAAGAATAATGGAGCAAACGCTTTTGAAGTTGCCGCTGAAATGACATGGGACCTGGTTGCCGACAGCTGGAATGATTTTCCCCTGATGCAGAAATGGTTTGCAACTGGAGAAGCCCTGGCGCACATATGCTACCTTGAAAACCAGGGGCGGGTTAAACGGGAAATGCAGGGTCAGACTATGGTCTTTTATATTTAGGACTGAGAGGAGTTTTAAATGGGCAGCTACATATTATCAATTGACCAGGGCACAACGGGAACAACAGCAATTATTTGGGACAAGGAAAGCCGTTCAGTAGCCCGGGTCAATATAGAGCACAAACAGTATTATCCGCAGCCCGGCTGGGTTGAACATGATGTTTCAGAAATATGGAAGAATGTGCTCCTTTCAGTAGAAGAGGTTTTGAAAGAGGCATCAATCAGCAGTGGGGATCTGGTAGCAATAGGTATAACAAATCAGCGTGAAACCCTGGTTTTTTGGGATCGCAATACAGGAGAACCGCTGAGTAGGGCAATTGTATGGCAGTGCCGGCGAACAGCAGAGATGTGTACCCGGCTTAAAGAAGAAGGCCATGAAGAGACAGTGCGCTCTAAAACAGGGCTGCTGCTTGATCCATATTTTTCAGGAACTAAAATCCGCTGGGCTCTTGAGAATATGCCGGAAATAACCTGTGCTGCAGATGATGGCAGCTTAGCCTGCGGCACTATTGACAGTTATCTGCTTTTCAGGTTTACCGGCGGCTCGGTTTTCGCCACCGATTATTCAAATGCATCCCGCACTCTTTTATTCAACATAAGCACACTTGAATGGGATCCCGGGTTGCTTGAAATCTTTAGGGTTCCTGCGTATGTTCTGCCCGAGGTTAAAGCGAGCAGTACTATCTTTGGCGAGACTGCTCCGGAGATATTCCTTGGGACTTCTGTGCCGATTGGCGGCATTGCCGGCGATCAGCAGGCTGCATTGTTCGGGCAGGCCTGTTATAATCCCGGCATGACAAAAAATACTTATGGAACCGGTTCTTTTATTCTAATGAATACAGGGGAGAAGGCTGTTTATTCAAAACATGGTTTACTGACAACCATAGCCTGGGGTCTGGATAATAAAGTCAAGTACGCTCTTGAAGGCAGTATTTTTATTACCGGTGCAGCTGTGCAGTGGCTTCGCGATGGTCTGGGGCTGATTGAAAGGTCTTCTGAACTTGAAGAATTGGCTTTAGAGGTTGTCGATAATGGTGGAGTATACCTGGTACCGGCGTTTGCCGGCCTTGGAGCACCTCACTGGGATCCTTACGCCCGCGGGTTATTGATTGGCATTACAGGCGGCACCTCTAAAGCTCACCTGGCCAGGGCTGTTGTTGAAGCGATGGCTTATCAGACCAAAGATGTGCTCGACCTGATGTACCGGGAAGCTGATTTGCAGATCACTGAATTAAGGGTAGATGGCGGGGCAAGTGTGATGGATCTCCTGTTGCAGTTTCAGGCTGATATTACCGGTACCACCGTGCGCAGGGCAGCCACCTTCGATACAACCGCTCTGGGCGCCGCTTACCTGGCCGGTCTGGCAACCGGCTTTTGGGAAAGTGTTGATGACCTGGCGGGGCGGTGGAAACAGAGCGCTTCATTTGAACCTCTCATGAAGGCTGAAACGCGAAGGCTGCTCTGTTCCGGCTGGGATGAAGCCGTGAAAAGATCTTTTAAATGGGCTGAAACTGATGTTTACCGCGCTTCCGGTCAGGATTGATCAGTTTTATCGGGAAGACTGATTTTACTGTCTCCGGTCGGGGAAAAGAGGCCACCGGAGATGATTACTTTCATCCCCTGTTCAACAGTCATATCAAGCTCGATCACTTCGTGCCGGGGAGCCAGGATTAGCATACCCGATGTTGGGTTAGGTGTTGTGGGGATAAATATATTTAATGTTTCCCCGTGGGTTTTTTCCTGAATTTCTCCCTTTGAGCTGCCTGTAACGAAACCGAGCACAAACAGGCCTTTACGCGGGTATTCTATGAGCACAACCTTTTGAAAAGCATTTTTGCCCTGCACGGTAAAGGCATCAATAATCTGCTTTGCGCTTGTATAAATACCTTTGGCGAGGGGGAGCCGCTGCAGGAGGCTGTCACTGAAATTTATCAACCGGCTCCCGATAATATTTGATGCGATAAAACCGATAAGTAAAATTAAAAGAATACCGGCAGCAAAACCGATACCGGGAACCCGGTAGTTAAAAAGAGTCTTGATCATGTCGCCCAGGAGATTGTCCAGAAAATTAAAGACAAGGTAGAATACGTAGATTGTTACAGCCAGGGGCAGTATAGTGAGCAGGCCGGTGGTAAATACGGTTTTCAGCTTCAAAAGTGACCCTCCTTGCGACTGCAGGAAAATTATTATAACTTATTATTAAGGGTATTATATAACATTTTAGGCCAAAGGATTAATTGCAGGGGAGGAAGATTTATAAATGATCAGAAACTCGGATAAGGCAAGTTTCGTTTTAGCTATTATTATTGCTGTTCTGACACTAACAGTTGCCGGCTGCGGATCTGCTCCCGTTGAAGATAGTAAAGGCCGTGCTGTCACAGTAGATAATAATTATTTTGAGATAGAGATTAAAGGACGTGCTTTTAACCTTGAACTTGCTTTAAATGACAGGCAGCGAGCCAGGGGCCTGATGGGAAGAGATAATATTGACGAAGATGGCGGCATGCTTTTTGTGATGCCCCCGGCTGAGCCTTTTCCGGCAGAATTAACTTTTTGGATGAAAGATTGTCTTGTGCCAATTGATGTAATATTTTTAGCCAGTGACGGAGCTATCACCGCAATTCACGAAATGGAACCACCTCTTCCCGGCACGCCGGATGATGAATTGATCAGGTACTCAAGTAATGGTCCGGCACAATTTGCTGTTGAATTACGGGGCGGAATGGCTGCAGAGCTTGACCTTGAACAGGGTGAATACATTATATTTCCCTTTGAGCATTTGCTTGATATGGCTGAATAAAACTGCAGTGAGATACATCCCTGGGAGATCAGCAATATTCTTTCAGGATATTAAAGCAAATATAAAGGCGCAGAGGATGGAAAAAATCGGCGGGTTAATCCCCGCCGATTTTTAATTTCGGGTATAAAAATGGCTGGGGCGGCAGGATTCGAACCTGCGAATGCGGATTCCAAAGACCCGTGCCTTGCCGCTTGGCGACGCCCCAGCGTTTAAAATAATAAAATGGGGTGAGTGATGGGATTCGAACCCACGGCCTCCAGGGCCACAACCTGGCGCTCTAACCAACTGAGCTACACCCACCATGTTACATTTGCGCTGTTCATTTTAGCATGCCAAGCCTGAAAAGTCAACGATATGAGCCATGGAAAGCTTGAAAGCGGCAGCTATTTTGCGCTAATGGGTGGAATAGAGATGGACTTGACAGCGGCCGAAATGGATGAGGGAGAAACTTTTCTCGACTTAACGGCTGTTATGGGTGGTATAGAAGTTAGGATTCCACGAAATATCGCAGTTATTTATGAGGGTTCAGCTGTATTAGGTGGCGTTACATTCAGAGATCAGGAAGATGGTGGTATAGTTGGTGGACGCCGGGTTGAACAGAATATTACCCCTGATGCAAAAAGCATTCTGCGCATTCAGGCGAGGGCCATTATGGGCGGAGTGGAGATAAAAGAAATTTAAACTCCCGCCACCCGGTTTTTAAGTGCGATAAAAACTAATTCTTTTGGTAGTTCGGGTCTTAATACATGAATCTGCCCGAGACAGACTGAAGCGCCATAATCCATGCCCTGACATCCGGCCAGAAGCAGAACATCACCTGATTCTGTTTCAGCCAGCCCCCGGGAAATTGCCTCAGGCAGTTCGGCATATATTTCTGTTTTGATACCCGCTTCATCCATCACAGACTGGAAAACCTGTTTTTCTTCTGCTGTTACCAGGTCTTTTTCACCTACATGGCCGCTGCTTGTAGTTGCGATAACTTTGTTTAACCCGAGCTGCGGAACCCAATATGCTATAGCTTCGGCATTTTCCCGATTTACTGTAATGCCGCGACTGCCCCTGATTGCATAAACCATGTGTACCTTGCGGTATTCCATCATTTTCAGGGTTTCCAGGGTGACGTGGATATTGCCGCTGTTGGCAAAATGGTCGTCTATCACCTTGTAATCATCCTCGAATATGAGCTCAAAGCGTCTTTCTACCCCCTTGAATGATTTCAGGGCTTTTTGCATGATTTCTGCCGGAATTTTATGAAGAAGCCCGACAAGAATGGCTGCCATGGCATTATAAACTGAGTGTAATCCCAAAACCGATAGTTCAATAGTGAATGCTGCCGGTTGGTTTTCAAAGATTTCAACCGGTTCTTTTCTTTTAATTTCCACTTCAAACCGGGCCCTGCCGCTGCTGAGATCGAGATTGTTTACAAGACAGTCAGCTTCCCTGTTTTTTAATCCGTAAGTAAATGTTTTAGCCTTAGTTTCGTTAACGAGTGATTCTGTATAGGGGCAATCTAAATTAAAAACAGCCCATTGGTGTCTCCCTGCATTTCGCACCAGGCTTGCTTTGGCATTAAAATATGCTTCGAAGGAGCCGTGCAGGTCAATGTGTTCACGGCTTATATTGTTAACCACCACAGTATTAAAATCGACGCAGCCCACCCTGTTTAGTTCAAGGCCCGAGGAAGATACTTCCATCACTGCGTGGGTTACATTCTGCTCAACCATTTCCTGAAAATAACGGTGCAGGTCAAGTGACTCGGGAGTGGTCAGTTCGGCCGGCCGGATCCTGTCTCCTGTTTTCACAACAACTGTTCCAATCATGCCTGTTTTAAGACCCTGTTCTTCAAATATCGCATTTGTCATGTAAGTAGTGGTCGTTTTTCCATTTGTCGCGGTTATCCCGGTAAGTTTGAACTTTCCCGAGGGATGATCGTAAAAGCGATCTGCCAGGGCTGCCAGGGCGAGGCGGCTGTTTTCTACTCTGTACTGGGGGATGGCTACGCCATCTACAAAATATTCGACTACCGCGGCTGCAGCGCCTTTTTTTTCCGCTTCTTTCAGGAACAGGTGTCCGTCGGTTTTATAGCCCCTGATACAGACAAAAATGTTTCCCTCTTTAACTTTATCCGAATGGTAAGCTAAGTCGGTTACTTGTACGGGTTTCTCCGATTTGTTGTCGATAATGTTGATTGATTCAAGCAATATTGTTTGATCCACCTGGAATGCCTCCGTGCCACGTAAAAGATATTCAGTAATTCGTCGGGGATATTGTTAACTCCTGCTGTTTGAACAGTAAAGAGGCTCGTCAAATGACGAGCCCCCGTTGTTTTTTGGTTAATAATTTACACTTTACTCGCTGACTTCAATAGATTCTGTCGGGCATTCTTCTGCTGCTTCACGCACTTTCTCTTCGTGTTCTGCGGGGACAGGGTTTACCTTTACTTCAGCGAATTCATCACCTAACTCGAATACCTCCGGGCAGATGTCTTCACAGATACCGCAGGCGCTGCAATCTTCGTTAACTTTTACCTCCATGCTTATGCCTCCTTAAATGGATATTGATATTTTCAATAAGTCATCTATTCGCTAAGAAATTCATTATACCTCTTTTTTGCAGATCTTTTCTTGGCGAAAAATGAATGAATCCTTGGAAATGTCATCAAACGTCAATTTCTATGCCATCTTTAAGTGTCGAATTTTGGTTTATATTATGGTGACTACCTGCTAATGATGTGGAAAAAGCCGCAAAGAGCATGGTAATGGGCAATAGCCTGTGGATAACCCTGTGCATATTGTGGGTAGAACAGGCATTTGCCTTAAAAGAGGAGCTGTTATTAAAGGAAAGTATTATTTTTCGTAGCTTTTATGGTTACATAAAAACGTGGCACGAATTGTTATAAGAGCGTACCAGCGACCGAAAATTCGATACAAATATTCCATAATTTATGCTTAATAGTGATTGCCATTTAGAAAGGTATGTGCTAATAATAGTATTAATAAGGAGAGGGGGTATTAATATGAGCCGGAATTACCTGCTTTTTGCAGTTATTACTTTAGCATCTCTCTTTTTGCTGGCCGGGTGTGTAGGCGGCGGTGGCTGATAACTTGGTATAAGTGGACCGGTTCGGTCCATACAGAGTCATGATTATATTATACGCCTGTCTGCTGCTTTTCAGGCAGGCGTTCATATTTTAAATTACCTGCAGTCCCTCACTGAACCTGGTCAACAGCTCAAGCCCATCACAACCTACCACAAAAGTATCTTCGATGCCGACTGTTCCTTCTCCTGGGAAAATAAATTTTGGCTCCAGTGCAAAAACCATGCCTTCTTCAAGCAGAATATCCAGGCCGCGAGCTATTACCGGTAGCTCATCGAGCTCTATTCCAACTCCATGTCCGACAAAATTTACTCTTTCTGTGTAGCCCATAAAATGATTGGCTAACCCTGCTCCGGTGGCAAGCTCATCGGCCCGGGTATAAAGGGTGCTTCCCAATATGCCGGGTTTGCCTTCAGTAGCGAGGGCATTTCTGATCTTTACAGCCTGGTTGTATGCTTCCTGAAGATGTGGTTTAAGCCCTCCGATGCAGAACAAGCGGGTTTGATCTACCATGTAACCGTCTAAAACAGAGACAAAGTCGATCAGTATTGGTTCATTTGGTTTGATTACCGCTTTTCCCGCGCCCTGTGGGTATGAAGGGTTAAGGCCTGAGCCTCCGGTAGGACCATCAAAAAAGCTGACCGTGGCAGCATTTTCGCCTGTCATTATGTGTCCGAAATATAATTCCTGATTAAAGCCGCGCATGCGCACAGCACCCTGGTGACCGAGAGTGCGGGCTTTAAGTTCAAGCCTTCCGGCCAGTTCAATTTCACTTAAGCCTTCATGTATAATTTCACGGGCATGGGTAAACACAGCTTCACTGATTCCTGCCGCCTCACGCATGGTATTTAATTCATATTTTGATTTTAAAGCGCGTATAGCGCGTATAAACGGAGAAATATCTGTGATGCTGAATTCATCAAGCATTTTCTGATAGCGGTTGTAAAGGTTAAATGGAAGTACGTCGGTTTCAAGTCCTACTTTTGAACCCTTGGGTGTCATATCCGCTATGAGGGCGATAAGTTCGTTCCATCCCCTAAATGGGATAATATTTTCTATGGCGCTTTCCTGTTCAGCCCTGACCAGAGATTTTTTAACGATCAATACCGGTTCTCCATCAGCAGGAACATAAAGATGGGCATTCTGTCCGGTGCCGCTGAAGTAGAAAAGATCGGCCCTTTGTATGATTAATGCTCCGGCTATTTCTTTTTTTTGCATCGACTTTTGCAATTTCCCGATCCGGTTGTACAATTCTTCCCTCGGTACCATACGGATTAACCTCTTTCTAGCCAGCCTGAAAGTAAAGAGCACTCAACCTAATCATACCATAACAGTAATGGTAAATTAAGTGTCGTGCTCTTTATTCAGTGCATTAAATTGTTCTGCTAAAGGTTTAAGCGCGCTCGAACAATCCTGCCGCGCCCATTCCGCCTCCGATACACATTGAAACGACTCCGTAGCGTGAACCACGGCGATCCATTTCATGCAGCAGAGTTGCTGTAAGCTTTGCCCCGGTACAGCCCAGCGGGTGTCCCAGAGCAATTGCTCCGCCGTTTACATTGACAATGTCTGGATTAAGATCAAGTTCGCGTATGCAGTAAAGGGCTTGCGAGGCGAAAGCTTCATTTAGTTCGACAAGATCAATATCGGCAATTTTTATACCCGTCAGCTTCATCAGCTTTGGAATTGCATAAGCAGGCCCTACACCCATGATTTCGGGCGGACAGCCGGCTACAGCAAAGCCGCGGAATATTGCAAGCGGCTTGAGGCCAAGAGAAGCTGCCTTCTCGGCAGACATAACCACTGCTGCTGCAGCGCCGTCACTGGTCTGCGAAGAGTTGCCTGCTGTAACTGAGCCTTTTACATTAAAGGCAGGGCGTAGTTTTGCCAGTGCTTCAAGGGTTGTATCACGAATACCCTCATCGACATCAAAAGTAAATTCTTCTTCTGTTATCTTATTGTCCGGCCCTACTGAGCGGTTTACAACTTTCATCGGAACGATTTCGTCTTTAAAGCGACCCTCTTTTGTGGCAGCAGCAGCCTTCTGCTGGCTGGCCAGGCCGAACTTATCCTGATCCTCGCGGGATATATTGAAACGCTGGGCTACGTTTTCCGCAGTTATACCCATTGGGGTATAGGTTTCAATATGTTTATCAGCCAGAACAGGACTGGGAGCAAGTTTATTCCCACCCATGGGCACCAGGCTCATACTTTCCACACCACCTGCAACAATTATATCAGCGAAACCGCTCATAATTCTTTCAGCGGCCATGGCAATAGACTGAAGTCCGGATGAGCAAAAACGGTTAACGGTAAGCCCCGGAACACTATCCGGCAGGCCGGCCTGCAGGGCGACAATTCTGCCCAAGTTCATGCCCTGTTCTGCCTCCGGAAAAGAACAGCCGAGAATCACATCTTCAATCTCAGCAGGATCCAGGCCTTTGGCACGCGCTATTGCTTCAGTAACGGCAACTGAACCCATGTATTCGGGGCGGGTATAACGCAGTTTGCCTCGCGGCGCCCTGCCGATTGCTGTTCGTACGCTGGAAACTATAACAGCTTCTTTCATTCTCCTTACCTCCTCCTTTAATTCCTCAAAGGCTTGCCTGTAGTGAGGAAATGGGTGATTCTTTCCTGGGTCTTTGGTTCACCCAGCAGGCTTTTGAATTTTTCTCTCTCGATATCGAGCAGGTACTGTTCAGTAACGAGTGAGTCGGGTTTAATATCGCCGCCGCAGAGTACATAGGCGATTGCTTCCGCTATTTTTTGTTCATGCTCAGTGATATAGCCACCCCAGAGCATGTTCTGAACACCCACTTTAAACGTGGCCAGTCCGTATTCACCGAGCACCCTGATCATTTGCGGTTTGGGTGGTTCATAACCTTCCAAGACCATGGCCAGGACAGTTTGCTTGGCGTCATGAAGCAGGTAATCCTGGTTAACGGTTATTTTATCTGTTTTTCTTAAGAAACCAAGTTCCTGGGCATGACGTGCACTTGATGAAACTGTAGCCATGGCAATCGCTTCAAAAGCTTTCTGCACGTATGGAAGCCGGTCTACTTTAGTATCATCGCGTAAACCTTCGGTCATCCGGATCAGCAGCTCTTTATTGCCCCCGGCGCCGGGTATGAGCCCCATCCCCATCTCAACCTGGCCGAGGAATGTATCGGCAGCAGCCTGAACTCGGTCGCAGTGAGATACCAATTCCATTCCACCACCCAGGGTCATCTGGAAGGGAGCGGCGACAACAGGAATTATCGAATATTTAAGCTTCATTAATCCGCTCTGTAGTTTTATATTTGCCTCTTCAAGCATGTCCCATTCGCCTGATTGTGCGCCCATCAGCATCAGGGCAACGTTTGCACCGACACAGAAATTAACGGCGTGGTTGCCGACAACCATACCGACGTAATTTTTCTCTGCCTCTTCGACAGCTTCGTGGATGAAATCCCAGAACAGGGGAGAGAGGGCCTGCTGGGGACTGTGCTGCTCCAGGCAGCAGACGCCGTCGCCCATGTCGATCAGGCTGCCGTCATCATTGCCCATAATGAGCCTATTCTGTTTTTTCAGGGCGGGCAGGCTGATAATCTCAGCGCTGACCGGAACCGCTTTATAGCTCTTTGAGGCAAAATCATAATAAGAGAGGGCGCCTTTTTCATCTTCTTTGTAGAAGCTATCATTACCTTGACTCAACATTTCTTCAACATTAGCAGGGATTTTTAATCCCTCGCTCTTCATTCTTTCAACGCTTTCTTTCAAGCCGATCGCATCCCAGCTTTCGAAGGGGCCAAGCTTCCAGTTAAAGCCCCAGCGCATAGCGCGATCGACATTATAGATGTCATCTGCAATTTCAGGTATCAGGGATGCGCTGTAGACCAGCAAGTTTTTGGTTAGTTCCCAGGCAAATTTTCCTGCTTTTTCGTCGGCTTCGATCAACATCTTGAAACCGTCTTTCAGACTTTCGTGTCTGGTTTTACCAAGAATATCGAACCTAACTTTTTCTTTTGGCCGGTATTCCATTTTTTCATAATCGAGGACCATAATTTCTGAGCCGCCCTCGCCTTTGACTTTCTTGTAAAAGCCCTGCTTGGTTTTATCTCCGAGCATTTTATTGTCGATCATTTTCTGAAGGAATGCAGGGGGATCGAAAACTTCCTTTTCTGAAGGATCTTTTGATTTGTCGTAAACAGTACGGGCTACATGGCTGAAGGTATCGAGTCCGACCATATCAAGTGTGCGGAATGAAGCGCTCTTCGGGTGTCCCATCGGGGGGCCGGTGATGGTATCGACTTCATCGATAGCCAGTTTTTCTTTTTCCATCAATTTCATTGTATAAGCCATGGCATAA
>JAHYJM010000146.1 GCA_019428945.1 Bacillota bacterium
AAGAGCATTTAACAGCCTGAAAGAGGCTATCTCGTAATAAGTATGAAGTGGGATGCAAGCTATATAGTGGAGTATTAAGCGGAAGCTGAATATAGCTTCCGTTTAATATTTTTAGAGCCCGGTATTGAGTCAATAAATTCGTACGCAGTGCAGCTTAATATACAAAATGTATACTATATTTATATATTATGATATAATAAATATAGGAATACTACGGATTATGGCAAGGAGATTAAAACGATGGTCATCATTACAATATTAATGATAACTATGATACTGCTAACCCTCTTTATTCATGAAGGTGGGCATATGTTGGCGATTTTTATTACCCGTGCAGGAAAGATTAAAGACATTGCTATAAACTGGAAGGGAATCGGCGTAAAGTGGAATCCATATGGCTATAAACCGTTTAAGCGGATGATAGTGTCTTTATCCGGCTCAGGGCTTAACTTTATATTTGCAGCTATTTTTTTCCTGGAGGGAATGGAAACTTTCGGGATGATTAACTTAGTATTTGGAGTAGTAAATTTGCTGCCGTTGCCGGGATCGGACGGACTCAGGGTATTTCATAACCTGAAAGCGGCAATGCAGAGTTAATATTGCACTTGACGGGTAAGTTATAAATGCCGGCCACGGGAGAAGTCTCGTGGCCGCAATAATTTATCTGGCTAAAAATGTACTATTTTTTGCACAGCCCCTTTCGAAAATTCGTAATTGTTATAAGAGGATCTGTAATAAATGTATAGAATTTGATAATGTTAATAGATAATGAAATAAATTAATAACTCTTGCCGTATTATCCAGGCCAGGATGTGATGCAACCATGAGCGAAGACAGGAACCCGACAACTGAAGATGTCTATTTGGAGCCGCAGGTGGAGGCTGCGGCTAAAGTCGGCATGCTCTCAAGATTAGGCAGCATGCTGATCGATATGAAGATAAATACAATCCTGCGTGTTTACCGTCTGGCCTCTTTACTTTTATCATCAGTTCTTTTACTGCTCTTCCCCGGGAATTTCGGTAATACCGCCCAGCTAAGCCTTATTTTCCTGGTATTCGCCTTTTCTCTGCTAATGGTTGTATTCTACGAACATTACTGGAAAAAAATAAGGGTGATGATTTCCCTTATTCTGATAGAGCTTTTTGCTATATCAATTCTGCTTGCTTTTACCGGAGGCTTTCAGGGACCATTCCTCTGGTACGCCCTGAACCCATTCATTGTGGCCACCGCCTTCTTCTCATTTGCCCTGGCCTGGCTGCTGCTGCTGTTTCTTCTAATCAACACGTTTATCTGGAAAATATACCTGTTCAGTGATGTGATGACCATAAGTGAACTTTTTGTGAGGAACTACTACCCTGCCTTAAATTTAATTGTTATTGTGCTGATTATGCACATGTTTGCCCGGATGCATATGACCATATCGGAACAGTCAGTCGAGAAAAAAAGCCAGCAGAAAGAACTTTTATCAGCGTACCGGGACTTATCTTCAAACTATGAAATATTCAGAGGGCTTTCCAATTTTCAGCGGCAGGTTGTTAAGTACAAAGACCAGAAAGGAATCTATTCGGCGCTGATCGATACCATTACTGGACTTTTCCCTTTCAGACAGGCGATGATACTGATTCCTCCTCCGGATTTTAATTCCGGCAGAGGTGATTACAACCTGCCCTTCCAGGTAATCAGCGCCGGTGGGATTGAGAACAATAAATCACACTCAATGGTGCTGAGGGAAATTGAAGATCGCTGGCAGGATTTGTCATCACTAAAAACAAAGAAGTTTATAATCAGTGAAGACAGGCATTGGATAGCCCTGCCCCTGTTTGGTGAAAATAAAAAAGTGAAGGCTGTTTTTATCGGATGGATTAATCAGAAAATCAACCCGCTCTCTTTTGCAAATAACCTTTCACTATTTATCAGCTTTGCGGAACAGACTACTGACTGGTTATCGATGTTCAAGCAGAAGGAACGAGTACTGCAGCACATATCTTCAATCTATGAAGCGGTAGAGGCGGCTTCAAGCGGCAGCAACCCGGATGCAGTAATCGACCTTTTCGCTTCTTATGCCCGGGCTCTGACTGACTGCGACAAAACTGTCTTCTGGATGGAAAACACGTCCGGGGCTGATTACGATGACTACAAACCCGTATATTCCGTTAAAGGCCCGAAGGATATTTTCCCTGAAGATGAGTGGAAAGAAACCCTGCTTAAGCTCTGGGCTGAAATTTATGATAGCAAGAGTCCTGTAGTGATGGATATTGATAACTCCGGGGATAAACCGGCTCAGTTGATCGGCGTGCCTGTAAAAGCGGGCGCACAATGCCTGGGCCTGCTGGCCGGAATTCAGTCAACCAGTACTTACAGCCTGCAGGAGATAATTCAAACCCTGGTGATTTTAGCCGACCTGGGTGCGATCGCCGTTGAAAGAAGCAGATCTGAGGTTTTCGCCGAAAAACTGTTAGTTTTAGATGAACAAAAACGAATTGCCAATGAAATACATGATACAATATCGCAGAACCTTTTCAGTATCGTTTACAGCATCGATTCGCTGCTGCGAGAAAAAGGCAATGCGATGGAAAAACATCTCCAGCACAGCCTGGCTGATATAAAAAGCCTGTCGGCAGATACGGGAAGGGAACTGAGGGCGCTTATCTACAGACTGAACCCGCGCCGGGATACGAATGAATCTTTTGTACAAGAAATTGGCAGCTACCTGGAGCAGACTGCCCGTATGAACCAGGTTGAAATAGACTATTTTATCAAAGGTGATACAGGTTATCTTAACCCGGCTATCTGTAAAACTCTTTACCGTATTCTTAAAGAATCGACAGGAAACGCACTGCGTCATGCTTACTGCACCAGGATAGAGGTTCAGATCGAAGTAACACCCTTTATGTCAGAACTAAAGGTAAGCGATAATGGTAAAGGGTTTGATGTCCGAAGCAGTCTGGATCTCTACTCTTCCGGAAACCGCCTGGGACTGGTAAATATGCGTGAACTGGCAATAGCGCTGAAAGGCAACCTTAACATCGAGAGCACCCCCGGCAGAGGAACAGAGGTTATCTGCTCAATTCCCACATCGCCGGTTTCTGTTGTCTGAACCGGTAAATTAATAGGAGGCTGAAGTTTTTGGCAATCAGGCTGATTATGGTAGACGACCACCCATTGGTAAGAAAAGGAATCGAAGCTGCTACCCGGCTTGAGGATGACATTGAACTGCTGGGTTGTTCTTCAAATACAGAGGAAGCTCTGCAGTTAATCGCTGAACATAAACCTGATGTAGCCCTTGTTGACCTGAGGTTGCATGATGAGCATGGTCTTGGTGTCGTTCGCAGGGGCAGGGAAATCTGTGCCCATACCCGCTACATTATCCTGACATCGTATGCCACCGAGGAAGAGATTAGGGGCGCACTGGAGGAAGAGGTTGAAGGTTATGTTTTGAAAGAGGCCCTGCCGGAAGAACTTATTTCGGCTATTCATACAGTGGGTAACGGACGTAAATTTTTCGACCCGGCCGTAGTTCAATTAGCCATGAACCATGGCCGTCTAAACAAGAAGCCCGACCTTGCCGAGCTTACCCCCAGGGAGTTGGAAGTTCTAAAAGCTCTGGGACGGGGTTTAAATAACCGCTTAATCGCCGATGAACTTTTCATCAGCGAGCACACGGTAAAAAAACATGTAGGGGCTATATTGAACAAACTTTCTCTTGAGGACAGAACTCAGGCAGCTCTTTTTGCCGTATCGAGAGGCCTTCACCGGGACAGTTAAGATCTGCCGGATTAAAGCAGCCGGGAAAGCTGTTTAGTTCATTTCCCACCAGCCGGGCTCTTCCTCTTCTTCTTCTTCTTCTTTAGGAG
>JAHYJM010000147.1 GCA_019428945.1 Bacillota bacterium
GTGTCCCACTTTTAAAACTCCCCTTCCTGAGTTCTCTTCAACATCACTTGAACCTTCGCCTGCCTCTTCTAGCTGCCAAACACCCGAAATATAATATGCCATATACCGGAATAATAATAAGCCAAAACACCGAATAATATTGCTGTTTTTACTCACTTCTTATATAATCATGGTGAGGTGGATGAAATGAAAAAGTACCGAAACAGAATTGCCGATAAAATTTTGCTGGATAAACTGGAAGCTAAGGGTGCAGTTTTGATAGAAGGAACAAAGTGGTGCGGTAAAACTACGACTGCCAGCCAAATTGCTAAAAGCATTCTATACATGCAGGATCCAGCTAAAAAAACCCATAATTTAAAAATGGCTGAACTTGATCCTGCTCTTTTACTGAAAGGCGATACGCCTCGCTTGATAGATGAATGGCAACTGGCTCCCCAGTTATGGGATGCTGTTCGTTTTGAAGTTGACAAAAGAGACCAGTTCAACCAATTTATCCTGACCGGATCATCAGTTCCGACCGCTGACATGACAACTGCACATTCAGGCACGGGTAGAATATCAAGAATGACTATGAGACCAATGACTCTTTATGAATCTGGCGATTCAAACGGATCTGTTTCACTTGGTGAATTATTCAGCGAACAGAAAGCTATCTCGACTAAAAGCGCATTAGATCTCCGTCGTATTGCATACTTGATCTGCAGGGGAGGCTGGCCTAAAGCACTTGATCAAAGTGATAAAATAGCCCTAAGGCAGGCCTATGATTATTATGATGCTGTTGTTGAATCAGATATCTCAATTGCAGATGGAGTTAAAAAGAACCCGCAGCGGGTAAAGCTTCTCATGCATTCACTATCTAGATTCACTGCTTCAGATGCCAAAGTCACAAATATAAGGGCAGATATGGTTCCCAACGACATTGACACACTGGATGAAGACACTATTTATTCATATATTAATGCCTTAAAGAGAATCTTTGTTGTTGAGGATCTGCCGGCATGGAGTCCTAATTTAAGGTCGCGAACAGCAATCAGGAAATCTGATAAGCGACATTTTGTCGACCCCTCAATTGCCGTAGCATCCCTTGGCCTAGGCCCCGATGATCTGCTAAACGACTTAAATACCACCGGCTTGCTTTTTGAATCAATGTGTATTCGAGACTTAAGAGTATTTGCAGAAGCATTAGATGGAACTCTATATCATTACCGTGATAAGACAGGTCTTGAATGTGATGCAGTTGTCCATCTGCGAAATGGCTCATACGCTTTAATTGAGGCAAAGCTCGGAGGAAGTGAAATTGAGGATGCTGCCCGCAAACTGCTTTTACTACAGAGCAAGATCGATACCAACCGCATGAAAGCACCTTCTTTTTTGATGGTATTAACAGTAACGGAATACGGCTATAGAAGAGAAGACGGCGTTTACGTTGTGCCGGTAGGATGCATCAAATACTAAGTGCCAGCACAAACAATTTATCTGTGGTGGTTTAATAAATATGGAAAAAATAGCACCCTATAGATACCGATCTTCTCCATAGCATCTTACAGAATAACTTAAACGACTTCAAAGCCTTTCTGGCAGAAATACTAGAACAACTGTAGAGTTATACTAAAGTGGGACAAAGGGACCTGTCCCCGGTGTCCCACCTTTATGAAAATATTGTTACGCTATACCGTAATCTATGCTAAATAATGCTTGTAGTTTACGGTATAACCTGATAGTATATATGAAGGTGGTGATAATTTTGATTATCAGGGATATTTATATAGACAAGGTTCGGCCTTTCTTCAACAAAGATTTGGTTAAAGTATTTACAGGTATTCGCCGTTCGGGCAAATCAACTCTTTTGAAGCTTATTCAACAAGAACTGATTGCAGATGGAGTTATGGCGAACCACATTTATTCAATCAATTTTGAAAGCATGGTTTACGTAAACCGTAATATTAAGAGCATCTATCAAGAAATTAAAAAGTTTAGCGCAAATAAGAAGGGCAAGCTCTATATTTTCCTTGATGAAATCCAGGAACTTAATGGTTGGGAGAAAATGGTCAACTCGCTCAGGGTTGATTTAGATTGCGATCTATATATCACCGGTTCAAATTCCAAACTGTTATCAGGTGAGATGGCAACTTATCTGGCTGGACGCTACATTGAAATACCTGTATACACCTTTTCATTTCGGGAAATAATGAAACTGAAACAAGACAAATTAACCGCCCGGCCTAAAGAAGAAGAATTTAAAGACTATCTAAGGTTTGGAGGCATGCCCTTTCTATACGAAAATGAACTCGATCAGTCGTCCGCCTTAGATTATCTGAGAGATATTTACCACTCTATTGTACTCAAAGATATTATCGCCAGGCACTCTGTACGGGATGTTGAACTTTTTGAACGGGTAATGGCGTACCTCTTGGCCAATGTTGCAAATTCATTTTCCGGCGCGAGCGTACTCCGCTATCTAAAGAACGAAAAAAGGATGCTTTCTTTGGAGACCATCTACAACTATATTGCTTACGCCCGGGAAGCCTGCCTGCTTCATCTAGTGCCGCGCACAGAAATTCAGGGAAAAGGTTTGCTAAAGTTTCAGGAGAAGATCTTTTTGGCCGATCATGGCATCAGAGAAGCAATCTATGGCAACAATGAAAGAGATATCAATCAAGTTCTCGAAAACATTGTATACCTGGAGCTTTTGCGAAGAGGCTTCAAAGTATATGTGGGCAAATCAAAAGAGAAAGAAATTGACTTTATCGCTGAAAAAACTAACCAAAGAATCTATATCCAGGTTGCTTACATAATCGCAGATAATACGGTTGCCAAACGTGAATTTACCGGACTATCCGAAATTAAAGACAACTATCCCAAAATAGTGCTGAGCCTCGATCAATTCGATCTCAGCCGAGAGGGTATCATTCATCAAAACCTTATCGACTTCTTGCTACGAGAAGAACAGCTGTAAAGTTACACTTAGGTGGGACAAAGGGACCTGTCCCTTGTGTCCCACTTAGCATCGTTGAAGCTGATCGCCTGGGCTTCAGCCAGATCCCAGCCCGCCTCTGGCATTACCAAAGATCATCTGTAATGTTTCACTCGCCTAAGTCACCTCCTTTCCCCTTGGCCGGTTAATGCCTGCCCTTTATTTTGTGAAGCTTTGTCATTATAGCCGGACATGTGCTTTCGCTGTTAGATACAGGCGATCGAATAAATAACCCCCTTTTCTTATTTACATGAAACACATGTTCGGATATAATATTTAAAAACAAAACCAGGGGGTATCAATGAACATCTTGGAAGCAATTTTTCCCAATATTGTCGCTCTTGAGCCGTACTACAGCAAAGATGGGGGTAACGCCACCCGCATCTACACCGCTTCCGGTGAAATCATTATTGACAAACGCAGAATACGAACAGTGCTTAAACAGTTAGCCCGCCACTACAATGCCGATGTTGCCTACCTGCGCCAGAAATACGGTAAAATAGTAAACTGTAACCTTATTGTGCCCCTGCCGTTAAGCCTGCACCTGGTATTAGTTCCGCTCAAAATGCGCCTGCCCAAATTTGAACAGGACGGCGCTACCGGTTATATCAATGCCTGCGCGGTAACAAAAATTGAAGCATCCGCTCCGTCTGCCGGAAAAGCCGGCTCCAGGTGCCTTGTAACGCTCACAGGCGGCTTTAAGTTAACCTGCTATATCTCACTATCAAAAATGGAGGAGAGGCTCTCTAAAAGCGACCATGCCCTGACCCACTTTAAAG
>JAHYJM010000148.1 GCA_019428945.1 Bacillota bacterium
CCAATATCCGCAGTCGATGTGTCGATTCAGGCCCAAATTATCAACATGCTTGAACGTCTGCAGGATGAGCTAAATTTATCATACATGATTATCGCCCATGATCTCTCCATGATTAAATATATCTCAGACCGGGTTGCAGTAATGTACCTTGGTAAGATTGTCGAGTTGCTCTCCAGTGATAACCTCTACAGCAACCCACTTCACCCATACACCAAGGCGTTGCTTTCAGCGGTCCCGATAGCTGATCCTGAAGTTGAAAGGAGCAGAAAGCGGATTATCTTGGAAGGCGATGTTCCCAGCCCGGTTAATCCCCCAAGCGGGTGCTACTTTCACACCCGCTGCAGCCGTGCCCTGCCGATATGCAGTGAAGTAGAACCTGAACATACCGAGCTTGGCCACGGGCAGTGGGTAGCCTGCCATAACCCGGGATAACTTACGTTTGCGCAGACTAATAATTCTTAAGCACCGATTGACGAAAATATCAAATAGGGCTATGATCTTGAGAAGTTTACAGGGGAGGCCCGGATAATTTGCTGGTTAACAGGAATAGGTTAAATGAGCTGGCTGCATCAGTTGGAATCGCTGAAATTGGCGTTACCACGGCTGAGCCGCTTGAATACATGCGCAAACGCCTCGAAAAACGGGTAAGTGAAAAAAGGGTTACAACTTTCGAGGAAGTAAATCCTGAAAAACGCCTTTCGCCCTCAGCTCTTCTCGATAAATGCCGAAGCATTGTAACACTGGCCATCCCATATTACAAGGCCGGACCTACCCCTCCCTTCAGCGATGATCAACCTCTTGGGCTGGTAGCCCGCTGTGCGCGATCAGTTGATTATCATAAGATAGTTGAAGATAGGGCCGACAAGCTGATAAAAGCTATGTTCACAGAAATTGGTAGCAGATTCAACTTCCGTATCTTAACCGACCGGAGCCCCCTGCTCGAAAGAGAGCTTTCTTTAAACAGCGGGCTTGGATTAATCGGTGAAAACTGCACTCTGATCAACACGCGCTATGGCTCATACGTGGCTTTGGGAACGATCCTGATTGACAAACCATTGGAGACCGACAGCCCTTCTGAGCCACAGGCTTGCTGCAGCTGCGGCTTATGTCTGAAAAAGTGTCCGACGGGAGCTCTAATTGAGCCCTTCATCATCAATCCTCATCTTTGCCTATCATACCTGACCCAATCACCCGGAATATTCCCCCGTGGTCTCCGTGCAAAACTGGAAAACCGGATTTATGGTTGCGACCGCTGCCAGGAGATATGTCTATATAACGATAATGTCGAAGATTCCGGGCTCTGCGAAAATGCTTTTCAACTATTTCCGGGCAACCCACTGCTGATACCGCTGCTCGGGATCAGTCAAAAAGAATTTGAAATGACTATCGGGCTTACTTCTGCCGGATGGCGGGGTAAAACAACCCTGCAGAGAAATGTTGTGATAGCTCTTGGGAACAGTAAATATGAAGGGGCAATAAAAAAACTAAGAAGGCTGCTTGAAAATGACCCCAGGCCCGTAATCAGGCTGCATGCTGCCTGGGCACTGGGCCGAATCGGCGGGGCAAAAGCAAAGTTTGCACTGGACAAGTCATACCAGAAAGACCCGGATCAGTCGGTCAGGGATGAAGTGTCAATTACACTTGGAGAGTTGTAATCTTTAATATTTAATTCTTGCTCTTACTACCGCGAATCAAAGTCCAGATTGCTATGGCGATCACAATAGCGCCACCGGCTATTGCAGGCAGGGCTATCCTTGAGAAGTGTCCGTGCTGCATAGCCCAACGCTGAGCGCTGTTAATTAAACCATGTTCCAATAATACCGGCACACTCAGGTAGAGCAGAATAGTTGAAAGAATCACCGGCAGCCACCGCAAACTGCCAAGTTCTTCTGGACCGGGTAAATTCAGAAATTCCGAGAAAAGATTGGTTAATATCCCTGTACGCAGATCATAAAGAGTCAGCACCAGGAATACTATTCCCATCAACATGATAACAAGGTGGCTCATTCCGTAATAGCTTAAAAAGAGCAACAACGCCAGAAGAAAAACCAGGTCGAAAGTAATAAAAATAGCAACATTTCGCGGTGTCATCGGGTATTATACGGCTCCTTATCCAGTCAGTATTATACAGGGGTAAAAAATCTAATGCCAAAAAAGATTTTGGGATGTTCTTTGATTGTTATATAATAATTTTTAACCAGAACTATTATACTATAAAGTAAGTACCGAAAGGAGTTCAGACACTGATGAACAGCTCATTTCGCATAATGCAGATTAAAGGTATCCCTGTTGAAATAAACGTCAGCTGGCTTTTGATATTTTTTCTTTTCAGTTTTACCCTCGCCCAGTCTTATTTTCCATCTGCCGTTGAGGGTCTAAGCTCATCTTCCTACTGGGCCGCAGGCATAATCACAACCCTGGTCTTGTTCGCTTCGGTCTTAACCCACGAATTCGGACATTCCATGGTGGCAATAAAAGAGGGCATTCCGATCAAAAAAATTACCCTTTTTATATTTGGCGGTGTGGCGCAGATGGAATCTGAACCGACAAACCCGGCAACAGAATTCAAGGTTACAGCAGCAGGACCGCTGACAAGCCTTTTCATTGCCCTGGTTTTTGGCGCTTTTTACTATCTGATATTATCACCGGGTAATATTTACAGTGAAGCAATCTTTTTTGTCGCCCAGTTAAACCTGATCATGGCTGTCTTCAACCTCGTGCCTGCTTTCCCCCTGGATGGCGGACGAATCTTTCGTTCCATTGTTTGGTATTTTAACAAAAATATGCTCAAAGCAACCCGCATCTCGGTCGGCCTGGGCTCTGTTCTTTCATACCTGGCCATGGCAATCGGTTTTTTACAGGTATTTTTCCAGGGCAATCTCTTTGGACTCTGGCTAATCTTTCTCGGGTGGATGATCAACCAGGCCGGCCAGTCAAGCTACTCGCAGCTTGTATTTAAAGAAACCTTTTCCGGCATGAAGGTTTCCGAGCTTATGAGCACCAACCTGCAAACAGTTTCGCCTGACGACACCCTGGAAGAGTTGGCCGAATGCTTCCTGCACTACAAATTTGGCGCTTTTCCCGTTGTATACGGCTCAACGACCCACGGGTTGGTTACCCTGCAGAACATGAAAGAGATACCGCGGGAACAGTGGGCTGAAACAAAAGTTTCCCGTGTTTTAACCCCACTCAAAGATGCGATGATACTTACCCCCGATACAGATGCTGCCGAAGTAATGATGAAAATGGCCGCTCAGAACACAGGGCGCGTCCTGGTGATGAATAATGGTGAACTTGTAGGTCTGCTCAGCCGTACCGATATGATGCGTTTCATGCAGATGCACATGGTGCTGGGCTCAGACTAAACCTGCCAAACATCACTGCACCCAAGGAGACTTATAGATGACAGCGCTCGCAGAACCGGTCAGAAAAGGATTACTGAAAAGCGTCAGGCTGCTTTGGATGCTGACAAAAATTATAGTTCCTGTATCCTGCCTGGTTGCAATACTCGATTATTACGGTATTGTTGAATCAGTAGCCGGGTATTTTACCCCGGCCATGGCTTATTTCGGTCTCCCCGGAGAAGCAACAATTGTTCTCCTGCTAAGTTTTTTTCTTAACTTCTATGCAGCTCTCGGTGTAATTGCAACCTTAAGTCTCAGCGCACAGCAGATAACAGTTCTGGCT
>JAHYJM010000149.1 GCA_019428945.1 Bacillota bacterium
TTCTCTGCCTGATATCTTCTGACTGATAGACGGAAATTTGCTTCTCATTTAAGGTAAACGACAGCACAGCGCTGCCGACAATAAGCAGCAGGCCTGTAAATACGAGGACCAGAACCAGGGCCATAGCGCGCTGATTGGTAAAAAATGCATGTAAGCCTTTGATAGACTCTTTTATAATTCACTCACCACTTCATTAGTTTATATATTCACTGCCAGTAGTTGATTCAGATATTAGGTTACGCGGGTAAACAGCTCCGCTGAGTAGCACGGCAGAGCCATTGTTTCCTGTTCTAATTTTTATACGCACAAGCCCTGACTGATCAATTAAGAAGTACAACTCACTTATTTCAAGGGCGATTTTGTTATTAAAATAGTATGTTGAACCGGTCGGAAATGAATCAAAGACGAGTTCTCTGCCTACAAGCCGAAACCGCAGGGTCCTTTTAGAATCATGAGGCGCTTTAAACCTTATTTCACGGCCATGGTCATGGATAGCGATTTCAGAAGCATAACGAAGCTCACGGATCATTTTATCCATAGCGATCCGGGCATTCTGACTGCAGTCGATGCGATCAATAGAACGGTGCCAGCTATTCAGGCCTGCAAAATAGAAACTATAAGTTGCCGCCAGGATAAAGCCCAGAATGGCAAATGTTACAAGCAGCTCAATTAGCGTAAGGCCCTTTTCACACCCGGCCAAAGGCTTTCGCCTCACCAATTGCCGCTCAGGGTAGTTACTGTTTCACGATGAGTTATCTCACGTGAAGTCCAGCTTACAGTGACTTCTATATAGAGTAGGTCAACAGTTTGCCCTTCATCTTCACTGGTTTCGGGTGTTATTTCCAGCGGGTATAGTGATAATAAGGTTGTTCTTTGAAAGCCGGGATGATCAGGCAGGTTATCTTCAATAACAGCGTTACCGTTATTGGATATATACAGTTGATAAAGAGAAGAATACCCTGAGGATTTAAGAGATTCGATGCGATCACGACATAAGTTGGAGGCAACGGTGTGGTTACCGGCGCTATTTATGGCAAGATAACTGCCGGAGAAAAGAGCAATCAGGGGGCTCACAACGATTCCAAGGATTGTGATGGCCAGTAGCAACTCGACAAAGGTATAACCCCGGCAGCAGGTAAAAAAAGATCTGAACATGAGTGTAGCTCCTTGTGTGAATAGTGTACGACGATTGCAGTCTCAAACAGTGCTGTTGCTTCAGATAAGAAAATTAATGTACCAATTCCAGATAAGATCTCCCCAGAAAACCTGAATATATGCTGCCAGGGAAAGATACGGGGCAAAAGGCAGAGCATCTTTGCGGGTTAACCTGCCAAGGGCCATGAAAGTCAGACCGACGAGGGCGCCAAAAAGAAAAGCAAGCAGCAGGACAAGAGCAGTTCCGCGTAGTCCGGCATAAAACCCGATCATGGCAATTAACTTAACATCTCCGGCCCCCATCCCTCCCCTGCTTACAATAAATACTATGAGCAGCACCGCGCCGCCGGCTAAAAAACCGAGCAGAGCATCAACGGGAGACCGTCCAGTGAGATAAACAGGTGAAACATTAAACCAGTACGAAAAAATCGATGGCAGCTGCATCAACAGCCCGAGGATCAGGCCAGTTGCCACAAGGGTATTGGGTACAATCCGGTGCTCTAAATCAATCAGGGCAATCGCAGTTAATAGGTATAGAAGAGTTAAATTGTAAAATGCAGTCATTGTAAAACCAAATTTTAAAAATGTAAAAAGGAATAAGAGTCCCACTGACATTTCGACCAGGGGGTAGCGTATACTGATTTTTACTCCGCAATAGCGGCAGTGTCCGTGTAAAACAAGGTACCCAAAGAGCGGTATGAGATCAACAAAACCAAGCCTGCTGGAACATGACGGGCAACTTGATGGGGGGGTCGCAATGGATTTACGAAGGGGCAACCGATAAACAATTACGTTTAGAAAACTACCGAAACTGAGCCCGGTTAAGAAAGCAACGATCAAAAGAAAGGTTTGAGGAAAATCCATCGGGCGCTATCGGCTCCTTTGCTGTGGTTTAATAATAGCGCGTTCACAGTTACAGATTATTTTTCGACATGACTGTTTTAATTCCTTCCTGTAAACAGCATACAGGCAGCGATAGTGATAAAAATCTATATTATGTAAATAGTTCTAAATATATTAACTTTCGCCATTGCTCCCGCCGTGCTATAATATTTTATATTTATAGCTGGAAGTTGGTGTAAAGCACATGAATATAGACGCTAAAACCAGGCTTTACCTGCTTATCGGAAATCCGGTCGCTCACTCACTGTCACCAACACTGCACAATGCAGCATTTAAATCGCTCGGTATGAACAGCTTATATTTAGCAGCCAATGTTGAATCTGCTGAAGTGGGTGCTGCTGTAAAAGGCCTGAAAGCGCTTTCTATTGGCGGCGCAAATGTAACCAGCCCTCATAAGGAAGCTGTTCTCAAATATCTTGATAATCTTTCCACTGAAGCTAAATTAATCAAATCTGTTAATACTATTGTAAATAACAAAGGTTTTCTGGCAGGATTCACTACCGATGGCAGCGGTTTTTACCGATCGCTGCTTGAATCAGTTGATAATTATGAACCGGATTGGCCGGTTATGATTGTCGGTGCCGGAGGCGCAGCCAGGGCGGTAGCATATGCAATTGCGAATAAGGCAGAAAGCGAAATATATATTGTCAATCGTTCTGTTGAAAAAGCAAAGACTCTGGCAGAATTTCTCGAAACCAGCTCACCGCTAAAAAAATGCAAAGTTGTAGATATGGAAGAGAAGAGCATCGAAATAGCCCTTAATAAATGTCGCCTCATAATCTATAGCTTGCCGCTTGATTCACCTGCTTTAATAGCTGCCCTGGGGAATAACCCTGGTATATTGAGCAATAGTTTTCTCTTTGATTTAAGATACAATCCAGCCAGGACAAAAGTAATGGAGGCTTTTGAAAGAGCGGGGGGAAGATCCTTCAACGGCCTGGGCATGCTTTTCTGGCAGGCTGCAGAAGCTTTTGAGCTTTTTACCGGCGAACAGGCGCCCCTGGAAAATATGAAGAAAGCGATAGCGCTTCAAATAGAATCAGAATAAAGGAGTTTCTTTTTGAAATCTACAGGATATAGCAGAATTGAACAAATTGTGATCGAAGAAGGCCTGGTTAACCGTGAGCAGCTTGCAGAGCTTTTGATCGAAAGGAAAAATTCAGGGAAGCGCCTGCCAGGAATTTTAATCGAAAAAAAGTTTGTCAGTGAGGATCATCTTCAGTCTCTTATTGAAGAAAAGCTGAAAATACCAAGGGTAAATCTTAATGATTATCCTGTTGACCCAACCCTGGCCGGCTCAATTCCTCCGGATACAGCCCTGAAACTAAAGGTTATACCTCTGGCTAAAAAAGAAGATCGGATAATGCTGGCCATGACAGACCCGCTAGACCTTGCGGCTATAGACGAAGCTGCCATGATTACCGGCGCTGAAATATACCCGGTAATGGCAAAGGAAAGTTCGATAAATCATTTACTAACCCAACTCTATGGTTTTCAAAATTACGATAAGCAGGATATCAGAAATGAAAGCGGCAGGGAAAAGGATAAAAAAGATATAAAAAATAAAAAGGATGAAGACCTC
>JAHYJM010000019.1 GCA_019428945.1 Bacillota bacterium
GTCAATTACTGCAACAATTTTTTTCGGATCAACATAAGCATAAGGCAAACCGAATTTGTTCAGCGGATCGTAAATTGGGATGGGGCTCCGGTGCGGTGGAGTCGGCAAAAGCTTAATATCGGCCATTTCACTGAGCCGCACCGAGTGATAACGGTTAAGTTCAATGATAACTTTCTCGGCGCATTGTAAAAATGTCGGTGAAGCGCCAATTGAAGTCGAAAGATAGATCCTTCCGTCAGCTGTAATTTCTGCCGCTTCGATCACTGCCCAGTCAACATCGCCTAAAAAACCGAACTGTACTGCCTGGGGCAGATGTGACAGGTGCATATCAGTGAATTCAATTTCCTGGGCATTAATCTGCTTACGCATAATTTTTGAAGATTGATAAGGCGCGCGCCAGGCTACAGCTTCAGCTTCAGCCAAAAGGTCATCTAACCTTCCTGTTGACGCACCGGTAAGAACGTTAAGCTTGAAAGGTTCGCCCTTGGCATGAAGATCTTTGGCATAACGGGCTAAAGCCCTGGGTATAGCTTTCGCAGAGCCGGCTGGTGTAAATCCGCTGAAAGCAACAGTCTGCCCATGTTCAATCATTGAGGCGGCTTCTTCTGCAGAGAGACGGGGAAAATAAATAGGGCTCATATGGTTTAATACCTCCTTCAGGCATTCAGATAACTTAGCTTCTATTATAATCTATAAAAGGACTTCTATCACAACTAACTGCCTCATATAAGAAACTTCTCTTTTTTTCTGTATGTAAGCATCCGCCAAAACCATTCCATCGGTCCATACCTGAATTTTTTAAACCACAGATTGCTCCAGAACAACTGGACCAGATAGATGATCAGAGTTAAGACTATACCCTGCCCTACCGATACTCCGGCGTAAAATCCGAAACCGAAACCATAAAAAAGGAAAATACAGATTAGCGTTTGTGTAAGATAGTTTGTGAGAGCCATTCTGCCCGCAGCAGCAACTGGCGACAGTAACCGCTTCCAGAAATCTTTTTGCAGGGCTATAAGCACAATTGAGACATAGGCAGGGAATATAAAGATGGAAGCGATATAGTTGGAAGCTGAAAGCAATGCCGGCCTCAACAGTGTACTCACCGGCCAGAACCCACTTTCAACCAAAATATAGATGAGCAAAAACAATCCGCCCAGCGGTAAACCGATATTGCGTATTTTCCTTAAGAGCGGCAAATGCCCGGGAATATCTTTAAAGATTCCCTTTTTGCCGGCATAAAGTCCGCACAAGAAAAATGCCAGAACAGCGGGTATCCAGATAATCAAACCAATTAGCGCATATGGCACTTCATTGATCAGCCTGAAACTGAGCAGCTGAAGAAAAGAACCATGCAGGTAAACTGAGATAGCGCCTTCGATCATCTCCTGCATAATCAATAGATACTTTTCTCCGGAAAAATATTCACCGGCGCCGTTAATCAGGCCAAAAATAAAATTGAGAATTGTAGCGGTTATAAAAAGGCCAATTATCCACTTCCGAACTGACGGAACAGGTTTATCCCTGAACTTTAATAAAATGAAACCGATTATGGCATAAGTAAAGAGAATATCACCGCTCCATATAATGAAAAGATGAATAAAACCAAATGCGAGTAATGCAAAAAGCCTGCGGCGGTAAAGTGGTACTAGATCAAGGCCTTTTTGAAGGGTTCGCTCCATGAATATGAAAAAACCCAAGCCAAATAGAAAAGAAAATATGGCGTAAAATTTACCGGTAAAAATTAGCTGAATAAACCAGGCCCCCACCTGATCCAGTCCGGCAGGAAAGCTGGTCGGAGAGCGATCAAAAAATACAGGGTAATTAAAAAATAACATATTAACCATCAGGATCCCTAACAACGCCAGCCCGCGAACTATATCAATTTCATTAATCCTTTCACCCGGCTGTGTAGGTGCAATTAGATTTTCATTCATATGTAAACCTCCGGGATAACATATTTATAAGCTTAATCAAGGTGCAGCTTCTTTTTAAGGCTTCCCTTTAAATTATTTAGATTCGGTTTTAACTAATTCATAACCTTCTGTCGCTAAGCGCCGGAAATTTTGCCCTGACCGCTGCCGGTAGCCCTGAATCAATCTCCGCTATTAACAACTCGCCTGATTCACCGCCCTGGGCAATAATATTGCCCCATGGGTCAATAACAAGGCTGTTGCCTCCCAGAGCCGTGCCTCTAAGGCTACCGGCACAATTACAGGCAATAAGATTGCACAGGTTTTCAAGAGCCCTGGTGCAATTAAGCAGAATCCAGTGCTCCAATCGGGCTTTTGGCCAGGCTGCAATTACAAATAATGTATCTACACCGGCTGAAATCAGCTTGCGGTATAGTTCAGGAAAGCGGAGGTCATAACAGGTGCTGAATCCCCATGTGCCATAACTACTCTTCATGATATAAAGATCACTGCCCGGATTCAGCAATTTACTTTCCTCCGACTGGTAACCAAAGAGATGAATTTTACGGTAGCATCCGGCCAGGGAGCCATTCGGGTTGATCAAAATACTTGTATTGTAGTAATCTGTGCCATCCTGCTCAATAATGCTGCCGCCTAAGATGTAACAGCCTATTTTCTCAGCCCAGGGCGCAAGGCGGGAATAAGTTTCACCTTGCAAGTGCTCACTTTCTTTGTGATAACGATCAAAGTTGAAAAAACCGGTCGCCCATATCTCCGGCAAAATTACAATAAGTGGAATGTCGTCTGATTCGGCAATTTTTTTAAGATATTCTTCAACCTGTTCAAAGCGATCTGATCTTGTTTCATTATCACTTAAGTCAAGCTGGATTAATACCGCCTTGTACATTTTTATCCCACCTCTTTATCCTGTAATTCTAAGTCAGATCTGTTTCTATGATTCCGCCGCCTAAAACTTCATCCCCCCGGTAAAAGACAGCTGACTGACCAGGCGTTACAGCTTTTTGCTTTTCTTCGAAAATGATCCTGGCAAATCCTTTTTCCGGCGGATATAATCTGGCAGGAACTGCCGGTGCACGGTAACGGATTTTCACTTCCAATTCCAATGGCTCTTCTGGTATGGCGCCTGAGATATAATTCAGGCTACCGGCAATTAAACCGGTGCTGTAGGTCTCTTCAACGGGTCCGGCAACAACAAGGTTTTTCGCCGGATTCAGGTTTACAACATAGAGCGGGTGGGGCGAGGTAATTCCCAACCCTTTACGCTGGCCGACTGTATAATAGGCAACCCCGCGATGACGGCCTAATTTTTCACCACTGGTTGATACAATATCTCCCGGTTTGATCGCTTCAGGGCACTGTCTGCTTAAGAAAGCGCGATAATCGTTATCAGGAATAAAGCAAATTTCCTGGCTTTCCGCTTTATCGGCAACAATCAGATCGTTAGCTTCGGCTATTTCACGCACTCTCCGCTTCTCAAGCTCTCCCAGGGGAAATAAGATCCGGTTAAGCTCATTCTGAGTTAATATGTAAAGCATATAGCTCTGATCTTTACTGTAGTCTATCCCTCTTAAAAGTCTGTATCTATCGCTTTTTTCATCCTGCTTAATGCGGGCATAATGACCTGTTGAAAGGTAATCAATACCCAGGCCTGCCGCCTTATCCAGCAGAGCTGAAAATTTTATGGCACGATTGCATTCAATACAGGGATTCGGCGTTCTGCCCAGCAAATACTCATCTTTAAAGTTACAAACAATATCTCTGTAAAATTGATCTTTCATGTTGAGCACATAGTGTGGTATATCAAGTTTTGCTGCAACTTTTGCCGCATCTGATACAGCATCGAGAGAGCAGCAGCCTTTCATCTCGTCACCTGCAGTTTCTTCGGCAAGCGGATCAACCCAGAGCCTCATAGTGACCCCGACAACTTCATAACCCGCCTCTTTTAGCAGCAGGGCAGCAACTGAGCTGTCCACCCCACCGCTCATTGCCACTAAGACGCTGCCTTTGTGATTAGAGGAGCGTAATTGATGCAAGAGTTCTTCTGATGAAAGCTTATCGTTATTTATTTCCTGCTCTGTAGTTAGCTTCATCAACAACCTTTCCTCCCATAACATTTTTAATTATATTATTAGACAAGTTTTACTTTAAACCTGCGCACTTTAAAACTGAAGGGTTAAACCGGTTTGCCAGGGGAAGGTGATTGTTTATACTGCAAGGTAAAATATTTGTATGATGACTTCTTATTAAACCCGTCCTCTTAAACTGAGACGCTGAATTTATTACTTTTAGGTAATTCTTGATCAATATAACACGCTGCCCTTAGTAGCGCAAACCGATCAGTCAGGGAGACGGATAATTTAGTAATAATTAGTATTTTATAGTTATCAACTAATTGCTTAATATTATTTTCCTTAGAAATATTTGTCGTTTCATCTATCTCAGCACCATTACAGTAGGACAATGATTAGCTTAACGCCATGTAAAAAACAAGCTTGACCGGAAATATTTATTGTTATATGATGCAAATTGTAAACAACCGAATAATTTAGACCTTCGATCCATTATTTCTAAGGCAGCAACATGCTTGCTATGAAAGATGGACGATAGGGTTCGGCAGGAAACAGCCGCGCCTCCCTTTGTGGAAAGAAGGATCAATGAAAGTATTATACTGATCGTATCTTCCTACGGGGAAATACGATTTTTTATTACCCTTTGATAAGGTAGCGTAATGGAGGAGATAGATTTGTTTAGCAATGAATTTTTAAAAGAAAATGGTTTTATTAACTGTAAGATCAACGGTAGGTTTGCCAGTAAAAGAAATCAAGTATACCTTCTCAATTTCACTGATTTCAATGGCTGCGAAAAGCAAATGGTCTACAAGCTTCATATTCATAGGATTAATCTGGCTAAAGAGGTCGAGATGCTTTTTCAGTTTCAAAACAGCCCTGTCTTAGCACCTGGTATATTCAAGGTTAACGGTAATGGCATATTGATGGAACATATCAGCGGACCAACAATACTTGAATACATATCCTGGCAGGAAAAAACACATTTTCAATATAAAGAACCATACATTGAACCGGCTATGCAAGCGATAAAACAGCTGGCTGATTGGTTAAAAATCTTTTACTATAACACGGAAAACAATATGGGCAAAAAAATAATTCTTGGCAATATCAATCTAAGAAACTTTATTATTCGTGATAATCTCTATGGTGTTGATTTTGAAGATTGCCGGGAAGGTTACCCGGAAGAAGATGTCGGTCGAATCTGTGCTTTTACACTCACTTATTCGCCACCCTACACTGCATGGAAGAAATGCTTGGCAAAAGAAATGATGGAACTGCTAACTGCTAAACTGAACCTTGATCGAGATAGAGTTGTTGACTGTTTATTCAAGGAGTTGGCGAGTATTAACAAGCGAAGAGGATTCCGCTTAAGAGCAGGTTGGATAGAAGATATATTTAAGGTCTTATAAATAATGCTAATTTCAAATTAATTATTTTGATAACCAAACCTGAAAACAGCAACACTATTCAGCTTGTAGAAAGGCAGAAAGTTTATTGATAAAAAATAAGGGCAAAATTTGCTTCAGTTTGCGCGAGTTCTCCGGTGCCATGGGTGACTTTGGCACACTTATTCCCCTTGCGGCCGGGTACATAGTCGTATGCGGACTTGACCCGGCCGCGCTGTTGATCACAATTGGCATTATCAGTATAGTTACCGGAATATTTTTTCACCTGCCGGTACCTATTGAGCCGATGAAAGTTCTTGCTGTGGTAGCCATAGCTCAGGCCTGGTCACCATCAATGATTTACGCTTCCGGTTTTGCCATGGGTATAATCTGGATTATCTTTGCTACCACCGGTTTAATTGAGCTTATTGCACGTTATACACCCCAACCGGTGATCCGTGGTATTCAGGCTGCCTTAGGTATTATGCTGGTAATTCAGGCATATAGCCTGCTTTCAACCTGGTGGTTGCTTGGTGTCACGGCAATTGTTATTGCCATATTATTGAGGAACAACCGCTTTGCCCCGGGTATTTTAGTTTTAATGCTCCTGGGCATTGGGGCATCATACTACCAGGGGCTTTCTTTTGAGCAGGTAATTATTAGATTTAACCTGCCTCCTATTACAAGTTTTAGTATTGATGAGCTGTGGCCGGCCATGCTGCTGGCTGGGTTCGCACAAATACCACTCACAGCTACTAATGCCGTATTATCTACCGCCTCTGTGATAAGAACATACTGGCCTGAACAGGAGGTAAAACCAAAAAAACTTGCAATGAGTATCGGTATTATAAATCTTGTCATGCCTTTTATCGGTGGGATGCCAATTTGCCACGGAGCCGGTGGTCTTGCTGCCAAACATTTTTTTGGCGCCAGATCCGGTGGTGCCAATATTTCTATCGGCCTGGTAGAGCTTATTTGCGGTCTATTTTTTGCCTCTGCCGTAGCTTTAATCATAACTGCTTTCCCACAGGCAATCATCGGGGCAATGCTGCTCTTAATCGGCATCGAAATGATCCGGTTTGTCACAGATGTTAAATGGGGCCTAGATGTAGCTCCGCTAATTCTAACTGTTGTGGTTTCTGTAATAACCAATATGGCCTTTGGTTTTATCGCTGGCCTGTTTTTATATTATTTAATTTCCCATATAAGTAAAAAGCACCAATCGTCGAATTCATTGAACAACGATAATACCAGCTGAACGGCCTAGCTGCGGCCTTCAACTATTATTTGATTAACTGTATAGGTTTATCCACCTAATTAGCGGAGCCGAGGCTCCGCCTTTTTTATTTACTTTACCTAAAAAAAGAAATAATTGAGTTTAATTTGCTCATTGTGGCATCCGTTTATATCATGAGTTATGTTGCATTAAACAATAGGCCAACCATGATAACTTTTACTATTGCTGCCCGCCATCATGGGGTAATAAATGTTCGCCTGCCTCAATATCCCTTGAGGTAAAAACACCCCCCTTGCCCTAAGGCAGTAAGCGAACATCGCCTTCAAGACAGGAAATTAGCTATTGATCACGGATACCAGGGCAAGAGGTTCAGTTAGCGCCCTTTAAAATTGGCTTTGCGCCTTTCTATAAAAGACTGCACACCTTCAAGCGCATCTTCACTCTGCATCAAGGGCTGCAGGTCGGGCAGTAAACGCTCTTTTGCTTTCACTGCCCCGGCGCTCTTTGCCAACCTTGCCGACATCAAGGCCGCCCTTACTCCCAAGGGTGCCTGTTCGGCAATTAATTCGGCCAGGGCAAACCCCCTTGCAAATTCTGCTCCCGGTTCTGTAAGTTCCTGCACCAGGCCCAGGCGATATGCCTCTTCAGCACTTATTTCATCGCCCGTAAGCAGGTAACGCATGGCGTTGGCCCAGCCGATCTCTTCCGGTAAACGCAATGTCGCCCCGCCAACCGGATAAATCCCCCGTTTAACTTCAATCTGTCCAAAACGGGTATTGCTCGCTGCCACCCGCACATCGGCAGCCAGCATGAGCTCTAACCCCACGGTATAACATATCCCCTGGGCGGCCATCACCAACGGTTTTCCAACTCTTTTCTGCTCATCCAGGCCAAAGGGATCGCAGTATCCAGCCGGCAGTTCCGGAAATTGGCCGATGCTGAATACTTCTACCCATTTGACAAGATCCAGACCGGAAGTAAAATTTTCACCGTGCGCAAAAAGCAGTCCACAGCGAAGCTTATCCTCATTATTAAGCCTGCCCAGTGCGTCAGCCAGCTGCATGTACATCTCAGGATCAAAAGCATTCATTTTTTCAGGCCGGTTAAGTCCGATCTGTAAAACATAATCTTTTTCTTCTACCGTAATTTTATTCAATGCATGCCCTCCTTAAAGTTAAGGGTAATTGCTTGTAACAATCTGCGCTCAACCTTATCCAGTAGATCAACACCATAGGAAAGAGCTGATTTTACTAACTCCTTTTTCTTGCAAACCAAAAAGCGGCTCCTTCAATCAACACTCCGTAGACAATACCGGCAATAAAACCTACCGGATCGCCGAAACCGGTGGAACTATAAAAGGCAAAAGAGACCACCAGACCAATCACTGCTCCTCGCAAAAGGAGATATGGCAGTTTTTTCTGCCCATCCAGCAAACCAATCACAAAACCGATCAGAAGACGGTTGTACCAAAATGCAAAAAGGTAAACCGCACCCAGCCCTCCACCTGCTCGCACCGTCGCCCCAATAATACAGACCACCCCGAGAATCGCTCCCGCAATCAATGATACAGCCATCCGCCTGGTGAACATATAATATCTCTCCCCCATCATTTTGGACTGTTGCGTTATTTAAATTTAATGCGTAAACCTGTTCGCAGTTTGTGAAATAGTTGGCTCCTTTTCTTTACTAGACTTCATGTCCCCGCAAAACGGGGACATGAAGTCTAATAAGATTAAATATCAGCGGCATATTTCTCCTGCGCGCTGCCCTTATAACTAAGCTTCATCTTCCCGGCGTCAAGCAGCTGCAGTGAAAGATCTTCACCACTGGTCCCGACACCGAGCATAATAACATCAGCATCACCATTATTTATGTCTGCCCGATTATCAATTCCGCTCATCCTTAACTACCTCCTGACTAATTTCAAAAATTTCATTATGTTTATAACGCTTTATTCGTTCCAGTTCAACCTGCTTCCTGCCTCAAAAAAAGAATTGTTTCAATATTGCAATTATACCTGATACATTTGAAAGGATTACCTGAAAGAGGCTATAATTTAGAGCAAAAGACAACGGCGTTAATCGGCCAGCAAACCTGAAACCGGAAGATTATCACAGTTACCGGATTTTTGCTGAACCTGAAGCTGCAAAATAAGGCAAATATTAGTGATCACCACGATGGTCAGAATCGCCGGCCGCTGACTGAATCCTTTTAGTGAGGTGTCAAGAGCAAAATTTGCTATGCAGAATAGAGCGCTGGCGTGAAGAATTAGATGCAGCCATACTTTTATACGGCGTTCAAATAAACTATCCGAACGAATAAGGATCATGGTGCTTAGCATCCACATCCCGAGTCCAACAAGCGTTCCCCCGGTACTGTGAATAGGGTCAAACCTGTCACAGGGAAAAAGCATTAGTATAAATCCAGCCGATACAGCCCAACCGGCGATGCGCACTAGAAGTCTTCTCCAGACCGGATACTTTGATAAAAGTAAAAGAATTTGACTCCACCTGAAAATGTTATAAAGCAGTGCTGCAGAAAATAACCAGAAGGAATAGTAGAAGGCCAAACCTTCGCCGGGACCAACTTTACCGAGCCAGCTGAGTGGGTCACCGAGTATTGAAAACGGTTCAGGAAAGATAATAAAAATAACAATCAGCATGAACAGGTTGAAAAGCAGTAGCCCTCTGTATAAAATTGCGATTCTCTGAAGATCATTCATGGCAGCCAAATACACTCCAGTTATTCAAATACTATTCAAAACCTGCTTAGCCGGTTCAAGCTCCTAAGATGTTGATTACCTCTAGTGCATAATTCTCAATTCCAGGTTATATTCGGGTTTTCCGATTACGACCAGGCCGGGAGCTTCATTTACGGTTACCAGGTCACCTGTTTCTATCAATTCTGCTGCCCGGCTTACGCCATTGACAGCCGGGATATTCATTTCCCTGGCAATAATTTTTGTAAGCATCTTCCAGGGTAACTAAGAGTGGCTTTGTGGTATCCACTGGTATACCTCCTGGAAGCGACGGACATAAAAATAGCGAACTACCTTAATGAGAATCAGGCCGGATGTATTAGAATTAACGAATTTGGCCAGGTAACTGTGCTTGTTTAAAAGTAACCGGGCCCACTGTTCCACTTCTTCTTCATTTTCCAGGGGCCTTGCCTGACCGGTTACAGTTATGGCGCGGATTAAATTTATACTCTCCGGCTGCTGAGAGCGATTGTCAATAAGCAGAGAAACCCGTTTATTTTTAATAATCTGGCTGTACTTTCTAGTTTGGACAGGGGTGGCAAAGACCAGGTGCTGCAGGTCAGTGCTGGCAGCATAAGAGATTAGAGAAGTATAAGGCTGCCCTTCGCCCTGTGTGGCCAGTACTGCAAATGGTTGATTAAAAATGATCTCTTTTATTTCAGCTTCTGTCTGCTCCTTACTGCAGGCATCGCGGCAGGTGGCAACATTGATAAACATAGGCTCGTCATAATCATGGTTCACGGTTTCACCTCGCAGTCAATTCGCATTTCATTTGGTATTTAAATCATCTGCTTAAACGTCAAATGGTACTTACTGCATCTGAGCCTTACCAGCCCCAGGTCCCAGGCCCACCCTTGAAAGGACCCTTAATATTCTTTGTAATCCAACCTCCGTAGAAATCGCCTTCCTGGGGCTTGACCTTTTCGCCATCAACATAACAGGCATCCACTTTTGAGGGGTAAAAGGCCAGATGGTCCTTAATCTCTTCAAAACCGCGCCTGGGGTTTTCATACGACCAGGCCACACTTTCTACCTGCATCTCCGGCAGAACAAGGTCATAATATATCGCCATTCCCTTGAACTCACACATACTTGTCTTCGCTGTTTTCACCAGCATTTCCATTTCAATATCAGCAGGCGGAATATAGAAAACCGGGGGATGGCTTGTTTCAAGCGCCCGGTAAGTGCGGCGGCTCTTCGCCAGCACCAGGCCACTGTGGTGCACTTCGATTAACCCGGAAAAAGCTTCAACCCGGGGCGGACGGGGATAATCCCAGACTGACTCTTCAGGCCTGTCGACCATAATTTTTCCCCTCCTCCTTACCCTTTCATCCATCACACCGATTCTACCTAAAAACAGAAGTCTTAGCCAACCGGCGATCATTTTCGCAAAGGATAACATTGGTATAAACAGTCCATGTAGCATTTCCCACACTTAAAAGTTGATTCAGAACTATGGCTTCCCCAACGCTTTATCATGCTCACCTAAATTACGCAACAGTATGCCATCATTATAATACTGCCATGTAATTCGAATACTCATTGTGATGCTGGCCTCAAAAATATGTTTTTGGCCTTTTATTTTCTTCACCCGCAGAGATGGATGCCTGGGATTATCAATTAGCAGCTTTAGCTTTTTCTTCAAAATTCTTTTTACTTTTTCGTTCTGGGCAGCCGCTTTTTGGGCAAATAGTTCTGAGTAATATATTTTCATAATCAATCAAGACCTAGTTCTGTATACAATTCTTCTTCACTTTCAGCAACCTTTAGCTGACCTGAACGTATTTCTTTTTCAACATTTTGCTCTTCTAATTGCCATTGTTCAGAATAAAACCAGGCCTGAGTACGAGGGATAACCGCTACCGGTTCAATTATTAACCGACCATTTTCCTCATGGATTTCAAGCGTATCACCAGGCTTAAGGTTTAGCTTTTTTACTAGCCTGCTTGGTATAGTTACTTGAGACTTATATTTAAAATCAACCAACATATTATCACCCCTTAAGTATTACTGTTTAACTTTCTTACTTTAGGATAACTGATATCCCTTGGAAAATCAAGTAATATTTAAGTAAAACCAGGGCAATCTCTATTTCAAGAAGAATACCGGCAGTTTCTGGGGTATTCTTGAAACAAGACCCTACATGAGGGCCCTTTTAGGGTTGGCAGATGAATTTGCTCCTGGTGAAAACTGAGAAGAGCTGGACTATAGTCGAAGCGGGCAGAGTCAGCTATTAATTTACTAAAACCGGTGTTGCAGCGGCATCCAACAGGTTATCCAGGTAGGGGATAAAGTAAGCGCCGGTTTCAAACACAGTGGCAACGGCCAGCGCTGTAAAGGCCGGGTATGTTCCGAGCCAGGCAAAAGCAGGCGAGAGCTCTACCCACCCGGCTATTGAGCACCCGCTAAGAACCAATAGCGGAACAAAAAGACGAAACCCGGTTGTAGCGCTTAAGCTTATGCCAATCAATATGCTTAGTAAAATTTCCATCCAGCCTTACCTCTCACCGTTCTAATTATAGTTAATTCTAGTTCATATCCTTTTAAATCTGTAATAGAATCCGCAACCGATCTTCCACCAGCTCCATAACTCCTGGTGGAACTTGCCCCCTGTGCTCTGCCAGCCTGTTTTTCGAAATCGAGAGGATATCTTCACATTTTATGTAACTTCTAACCTCCAACCCACTTCGCTGTGATTCAAGGGGGATATGAAAAGGAATTTGTTTGTCTTTTGAAGTAATCGGTAATACCACTATAAGTTCAGCCGGCCCATGGTTAAACAAATCTACAGAAACAATTAAGCAGGGTCTGAATCCGGCCTGTTCATGGCCTCGCACGGGATTTAAATCGACCATCCATATTTCACCACGAGAAGCATTCATCAATAAGAATCCTCCCGGCCATCAGTTAAAGTTTCAGCCCATAGGTCACGTTCCAGTTTCTCTTCATCCCATAACGCAGGATCTTTTTTCAACCTGGCATATGCGCTGTTAGCTTCTTTTAGGATTAATGTCCGGCGATGCTCTTCAACTGCCTCATCTAAAACTTTTTGGAGAGATTTGCCCTGCTCTTTGGCTATTTTTTTTAGAATTTCTGCGGAACGCTTGCTTACCCTTACTGTAGTCCCTGACATACGATCACATCCCTGTTACATATATGTATACTGTATTGTAACATTATTAAAAACACTAATCAAATAATGACAAATACCTAGCTGCTTCAACGGTAAGAACTTGATCCAATAAGGGCTGTCACAAAAGTATTCAGCCGGTTATCCCCGGCCGCTGACAAGTCAAACAAAACGTCCCCCTGCCTCCTCTCTCTGGCTTCTTTTATCAGGCAATTGACTCTTTAGCGTTAAAAAGTTAAAATGTTTAACAGAGGTGAGCATATTATGGCAGAAAAAATTAGTGTATATGTAGACGAAAAACTGCATCGCAGCTTAAAGGCTGCAGCAGTCCAAAAAGGTAAAACACTGTCTCAATATATGGTTGATGCAGCGTTACAAACACTTTATATGCCTGACAGAAAAACATTAGTTGCTGATATGGATGCATTACGCGAATCGCAGGATGAATATTTCTCCAGGGAAGATTTACTTGAAATGCGTAAGGAAGGGAGGCGTTATTAATTAATAGTGTGGTGGTTGATGCATCTGTTGCTCTAGCCTGGGTTTTACCCGGAGAAGATACAAAAAATGCATTATTACTCCGTAATCAAGCTGCAGAAAATCCAAACCCAATACTGCTGATTCCGCCAACTTTTTGGTTTGAAGTTGCAAATGTGCTTTGGGTTGCAATACGCCGTAATAGAATTAAAAAAAGTAGCGCCACCAAAGCTTTGGAAATACTGCAGAACTTTGATTTTACCGTCTACCCCGTTGACCCCACCAACTGCCTGCACCTTTCAATCGCCCATGACCTGGCTGTTTATGACTCCGCTTACCTTCATCTGGCTTTAGAGCAACAGGCCGTTTTATGGACCATGGATCAAGCCTTAAAAAAAGTTGCAGAAAACCTGGAAGTAGCTGCGTTACCATAAATTGCTCTACTACCAGGTATCTAAACATCTACTTTAAATCTGGTATAAAGATGGATTGGAATCATCCCCCCGTCTTATAGCAAACCCAAAGCTATTCTGTTGTTGTTTTTTGAAATTACCTGGAAGGAGTTGTCAAATTGAATTCAGATCAGTACGGGCAGTTGATGGAACGGGCCAGTAAACTAATATCCGAAAATAAATTGGACAATGCAGAGAAGATTTTGCAAAAACTTATGCCTCACGCAAAAGGCAAAGAAAAGGTTGTTGTGACAAACAATCTGGCTACGATTGAATATGCACGGGGCAATGTCAAACAGGCCCTGTCCCTTTTGGAACCGTACCTGGAAACAGGTTCTGCCATTGAAAGCCCCTATACCCTTGGCCTTGCCGCCCAGCTATCTGCCAAACTTGAACGCCGTAATGAAGCGGAGCACTTCCTGAACCGGGCTGTGAAGGTTTTCGAAAGTAAACTCCCTGCATTGCGGGAAGCGAATATCGAGCCCCAATCCTGGTATGAATACACTGTTCAGCTTATGCGAGCCGCCGGCATTCTCGGGGACCACCGCCGGGTTATTGATCTCTATAAAAAGTATGAGAGATACCATGTCAGCTGGGAAAACCGGTTCAATGCCGGCATTGCCTATTTTAATCTCAAACGTTACAAGCAGGCGGCATCTATCTGGGAGCCGCTTAATAGAATAGGCAATTTTATCATCCCTTTTCAGGAAATTGCCTTCTTATTGAAAAGGGATGTTATGCCCCATTTTGAACTCAGCTACAAACCACCAGAGTGGGATAAGGTGATAGAGCAATTCAAGAATGCCGGGGATGATCATGAAAAACAAGAAGGAGCCTTAGAAGATGGACAAATTCGAGTAGTCCTGCTCGACACCCTCTTTGGCGAACTAACAGGGGAAGAAGAAAAGAAAAACGCAGCCAAGATCCTGATAAAATACGGCAGGGATTGGGGCAAAGAGCTGGGCCAGCGTTTACTGGAAAGTGCTCTTGTAGCGTACGAAGTAAAAATGGGAGCTCTTTTTGCTCTGGTTGAACTGGGTGTATATAAAGAAGGTGAGGAAGTCCCGGTATGGATTGACGGTAAAGAAACCGTGGTAAGAGTGGAAAAGAAGGAAGTACGCATGGAACCCGATCAGGAACTGGATCAACTATGCGAAAGGGCCGTGGCGCTCCGGGAAAAAGGCCAATTTAAGGAAGCAATCGCTCTGCTGGAACCACTGCAACAAGAAGGTAAATTTTATCCACGCGCTATGGTAACCCTTGCCAACCTTTACCGCAATATAGGTGAATTTGAACCGGCTCTCAGGATTTTCAAGCCGCTGGCCGATATTATGCCTGAGGAACCCGTGATCATGATTAACCTGGCCGGTCTTTATATCGAAACCGGTCAATTTGATCAGGCTCTGCAATGCATTGCTGAAATTGATAATGAGGGCATTGATGAAAAATTTAGAGAACAGCTTGATTACTTCCGCAGAATGGCCGAACAGCGCCTCACCCCCGGTGAATATACCGACTACTTAAAAGATGGTTACGATGCTTACATGGATCAAGTTGAAGAAGATTTAAGGGCAGAAATAGAAGAGAAGAAAATTACCCCTGAGTCGAACCTAAGCCGGGGGCTGAAAAATATGCCTAACGAATGGCTGCTCATGATGTGCGAAATTCATGATATTGACCCATGTCGTCTGCGCTCTCAAAGAGAAAAGGCGATCAACTCTCACCTGACCAATCCAGCCCATCTTAAACAAGCGGTGCAAGAACTCGCCGCAGATGAACAGGAACTGCTATTATACCTTCTCAATAAGGGAGGTTGGGCGCTTTTAAGCTCTGTCAGCCGTAAATTCGGCAAAATGGAAGGCGATGGTTTTTACTGGTATGAAGAGGAACCGCAGTCGACAACAGGCAGACTTTGGAGTAAAGGCCTGATCATGGTCGGTAAAGCTATACATAATAACCGGCAGGTTAAGATTGCTGCTATTCCTGCTGACCTGAAGCCTTTGCTGGAGTCAATACTTAAGCTGTGACACAATTACTTCTTTCATGGTTCCAACCTCCATACTTCTGTTCGATACAAATTATATCATAAGGCTATTGATGAACATAAATTTGCGGCTTGCCAAATGGCACTTCCAATACAGATTAACGATCAAACTGCAAATTGCACCCTTACCAGGCCCGGCCCAAAAGATGGCTTTCTACCTATGTATTTTATAGCTGCCGTCCTGTGCAGTTTCTACCTACCAAACAAGCGGGAGGCTTTGGCTCGAGCGCCCAAAAAAACCGTTTTATTCACCCCATACTGCAATACTGCAGTCCCTCCTAGTGCTTGCTCAACTACAAAACAGGTCCTCTTGACAGATATATCTGCTAAGCGTATAGTATAGATATGATCCGTTCTTTTGGTGATAAGGAAACAAAACAAATATACAACCAGGAACGCTCAAAAAGGCTGCCGGCAGAAATACAGGAACGGGCTCTAATTAAGCTTATGCTAATTGATGCAGCCGTGAGTGTATCTGATTTAATGGCACCGCCTTCAAACCGGCTGGAGAAGCTAAAAGGAGACCTGGAGAACCACTGGTCGATTCGGATCAATGACCAGTGGCGGATCACACTTCAGTTTGAGGATGGCAATGCATATAACGTAAAAATTACAGACTACCATTAAGGAGGCAAATATTATGAACAGAATCAAAACGCCCACCATTGGCAGAATTCTGAAGGAAGAATTTGTTGAACCAAACAACATAAGCCTGTACAGGTTAGCCAAGGATATCAACGTGCCCACATCAAGAATTCTGGAAATAATTCACGGCAAACGTAGAATAACCGTGCAGACAGGTTTAAAATTAGCTCGCTACTTCGGCACATCAGACAAGTTTTTCATTAATTTGCAAGCTGATGTGGACATAAGAGAAGAAAAGCAAAATATTTGGCATGAACTAGAGGAGATTAAGCATGTCCATGCCTAAGGGAAGACTGGTGCCATCCCCACTAACTAAAATCACCAGGAAAAAATCTCACATTCACCACAACTGGCCCCTTTAGCCCGATTCTTTGATAGTAGCGGTAATATAACCGGAAATTGTAGGCGATAACCTTGATTAGGCTTAAATTGACCTTTTTGGGGTTGAATCAATAATAGCAAATATCGTGACTGCTTCAACAGTAAAAACATGATGCAATAAGTTCTGTCATGAAAGCATACCTCAGGTTATCTCCGGCAGCTGGCTGAAAAATGCCTTCCTCTTCTTCCCTTGCTTTTGATCTTAATATCCCTTCTGCAGTAAAGAGCGTCAACTGGGCATAATCGGTAATCTCAGCCAGGCTCTGCGCTGGAAGAAAAGTGATCCGGCAATTACTACCACCATATTAGATCGGCTGATTCAGAACAGCAAAAATTTTAACATGAAACGCCCATTTTTAATGGCTATTTTTCGCCCAAAATTATTGACCGGTGACAACAGGTCATAATCAGGTCAAAGTAAACGAAATCTTCGCAAAGATTGAAAGCTCCTACTATACGTGTTATACTGATAATACGAATTTCTTACAAAGGAGCACTTTGAAAAATGTCAACTTTGGTTAAGTTAAGAAGCAGAGCACAAATTACTCTTCCAAAAGAGGCTGTAAAAGAACTGAACTTAAAAGAAGGAGATAATCTTTCCATTGAGATTGATAACGGGAAAGTAGTTATCACTCCAGTTGCCATTATACCCAAAGACGAATTGTGGGCCTGGGTTTCTAAAACACGCAGCGCTATCGAAGAAGGCAGGCTAGAAGCAAAACAAGGTAAGCTCAAAGAATATGATTCTGTAGAAGATCTGTGGAAAGACATGCAAGTTGCAGAGGATTAACGCTATGACTTATAGACTCGCACCAACGAAACAGTTTATGAAAATGCTTAAATCACAGCCTCAAAACTTAGAAAAACAAATTAAAAAAACACTTCAACTCCTTCAGGAAAACCCGGCTCACCCATCCCTTCGTTGTAAAAAATACCAATCCATTGATGGGGTCTGGGAAGCAAGTATTAACATGAAATACAGGATTTTATGGCAATATGGAATTGAACAGCCAAATGTTATTGTATTGCTTGCAATTGGTGACCATTCTATTTTATAAACCACAAATGTACTAAATAGCATCAAACATGGCAGGCAAAGAAATCCTCACTAAAATCAACTACTCTAATTAATATCAATCAGTTTGGCGAATCACCGAAAAAGTTCAGCCGCAGAAGCGGGCCTGTGCAGATCTTTATGCCCGAACGCATCCGTGACTATTACCTCACTCTGCAAAAGGGAGATGTTAAGATGACCGAAAATGAAAAAACAAGCACTGTTTTTGTCCAGGTGGTGGAAAGGCCCCGCCGCAAGTTAATTCTGAAGCGGGGAATTAAAGCCTCGCACTATTTTGATTACTGCGAGGAAGTTGGATGCGATGTCTGGGAAATTCTTTCCGGCATTAAAGAAGCCATGTATGAACCAGCAGGCATGTGGCTGCCCGCAAACCTGGTCAAGCCGGGCACATCAACTTATGTAATGGGAGTTGAAGTGGCAGCTGACTTTAGCGGCACAGTTCCGGAGGGGTTTGAAATAATTGAGCTGGTCCCATGCAAGATGATGGTCTTTCAGGGTGAACCTTACGAAGACGAAGAAAAATTCGGCGATGCCATCGAAGATCTCTGGGAAGTTATGAAGCGCTACAACCCCACCATTTACGGATATGAATGGGCCGATGAAGATGCCCCAAGGTTTCAACTGGAACCCCAGGGCTACCGCGGCTACATTGAAGCGCGGCCGGTGCGGTCAATTAATAAAGTTAAATAAACTGCAAATTGGGCCGGTTGACACTTTCAACCGGCCCTATAGTTTGTATGGCAGAAAGTGCCGCTGAAGGTCCTGCTGAATACACAGATCATGATGAGGTTTTATATCGGTGAAAAAAATATTTGTTGATACTGGCGCATGGTATGCTCTAAAGAATAAAAATGACCCTGATCACACTACTGTTTTCAGTTTTTTCGAGAAATTGCCTGTAGCCGGTATAGTTTGTTACACCTTAGATCGCCATTTTTCTTTCGAGGCATTTGGATTCCAGCAGTATATTAGTTAGGAGCCTGGCTTGCCAGTCTTTTTCATTAGCTGAACAAATCTTTTATAACCTCTTTTTTGGTTAATCCATAATGATCTGCAATATCATTTATTATGCTGTTGAGAGTGCCTACTTTAAGAGGATTATGCTTAGGGATAGTTATATGATGTACTCCTCCTCTTTTTGTCGTTAACCTTACATGGCTTCCCTTTTGTCTGGTAATTTCATAACCGTACTGAGCCAATATCCTTATTAGCTCATCTCCCGTTATATCTTTCGGGATGCTCATATAGACATTACCTCATCCTTAACAAAATGCAGTCGGATCATTTTAGGCATTTCATTGTCATCGAAATGGCAGTGAACGGCTTCCCTAATATTATCTTTTAAACTCTCCATTGTATCAGCATCGGTAAAAATAGAATGTTCTAAGGCCCGAGCCTGGTATCCACCTTCATCTGCCTCTTCAACAAGAAAAATAACCTCATTCACAATTAATCACTCCATCCTATTTCCAAATGTTAGCAAGACTTATCCTTCACACACGGTATCTCTACTTACTCCATTTTAACATACTAAACCGAACATATGAAACAAACCGATCCAAATCATTCGCCTGCATAGAGCACCTCAGCCTCCGATACCACTTGATGACGGCTCTGCCGATAGGCGACTAACAAAAGCCATCTTTCTCCATGCTTTTAATGAATTTATAGCGAGACAAAATAACCTTTCTGAATGCACTATCTGACAAATTTTCGTCATATTGAACATTTATGCCTCGCTCTATCAATTCATCATAAATAAGCTCAGCATAGTCCCTATTCTCTTTTAACATTTCCTGATATCTTAATTCAAGCTCGTACGGTAAATTTAACATAAATGCTGTCACATCCATTTTTCCATCAATAAATTCTTTTGTCATTTCCATTAAGTAGTTAGAATTTTTCAAAGAACTACCTCCATGTAGCTACTAACCAGTTTCAAAATCAAACCTTTATTCTCCGTGATCAAATTTCTCAATTTTTCCTTGTAAGCCATCTCTACACCCGCACTTTTACAATCATGCTGTGATTATAATAAATCACAGCATGATTGTAAAAATTAATATGCCTTGCCAATGTCTACTATATCCGATCTTCGCAATAAATTTCATGGAATATCAAGAATAGTTAATGAAACTGCTATGGGTATACCCATTTGACATATTGCCCATACAATTGTATGATCACTTACAGGAGGCGTGAACCATGAAAACAGTTAACCTATCAGTAGACTCAAGAAAAAGAATATCTTTGAACAAACTTCTGCCCAATCTTCCAGTTAGCTCAGTCAGGGCTTATCTGCAAGATGATAAAATTATTCTTGAACCTATGGTTGAAATTCCGGCACGAGAGGCTTGGTTGTACCAAAACGAAAAAGCCTTGATTAAAGTTAAAACCGGCCTATCTGAAAAGGGCACTATTAACCGCGGCTCATTTGCAAAATATGCAGAGGAATAATTATGTATGAACTACTGTTTACACCCCAGGCTGATCAGGATTTAAAAGAAATAGAAACTGACCCCTCTAAAAAGAGTGTCCTTAAATCTGTCCGGAAAACACTCGGATTAATGGAAACAAATTTACGTCACCCTTCTTTAAAAACACACGTCTTTCAATCATTAAAAGGACCCAATGCGGAAAAAGTTTTTGAAGCTTATGTTCAACAAAACACTCCAGGTGCGTACAGGGTATTTTGGTACTATGGCCCAAACAGAAAAGAGATAACAATTGTTGCTATTACTCCACACCCTTAAGGGTGAGTAATTTCATATAACATCTGGTTTAGCTAGCTTTATTATCAACCCTTCCTGATGCCGATTGAGAGACGAAGTATTCTTCTATAATTCTCGAAGGGGGTTTGTTCTATACCAAAGATAATCCTGATCACATCTGGCACAGTGCAGATGGAAGCCGAATTAAATGAAAGCAAAACAGCAGCCTTGCTCTTCGACAAACTGCCGATCAGCGGAATCGTCAATACCTGGGGCGATGAAATTTATTTTCCTCCCTGCTCTTCATTTAGCACTTCCTCAACCAGCTGCTCTATGTGGTTTTGTGGCAGCTTAATATCAATGGGAAAAAGGATTAAAAACCCTAATTACAGAATTAATTAACCTGGGATTGGGGAAAGGAGTTAATTAAAATGCTGATTCAATGCACCAAATCATTAATAGAAAAGCTGGGAATACAAAAAAATGATTTACAGTCACCTGAAGGTTTTGAGCAGTTCCCCGCCAGCCTGAAGGCTTGGCATGCCAACTTGGTTAATTTAAACCGGAGAAAAGCAATTGTGCTAATGAATAATGAAACAAGATATCCTATAGTTATTTACAGACCAAAACCAAAAGACTTTTCAAAGATCAGAGAACTTATCGTTGAAGCAATCAGAACAGCTTTGCGCATGGAAGGTGTTCGCAAAGATATAATTGACGCTTACATTGCTGATACAGGAGAGATTGAGTTTTCGAAAACTGCCGGCAAAAGTTTAGTGGCAAAAATGAATAACAGCATCAATGATATAGCATACCTGTGGGAATATCTAGATGAAAATACCCTCATCCAAAGATATATTAGTATTGCTGCAGGCAGGTTCATCCAAACCTCACCAAACGGAGAAGATTATTATCCTGCCCAAAAATTTCTTGAGTATCTTGGTTTATACAGCGAGCAAAATCAGGTAACTAGCTCTGACGCAGTAAGAGGACTAAACCTTTACCAACTAAAAATACAGATTGTTATGGAAGGATATGATATATGGAGGCGAGTTTTGGTGCCATCCACATATTCTTTCAGGCACCTTCATAAAATCATTCAGACTATTTTCGACTGGCAGAATTATCATCTGCACATGTTCGAAGCCAAAAAAACCGGCGCAAAATATAAACAAATAGTTATGGATGACGATCCGGAAAGCTTGGATTGGCTCGATTTTGATCGCTACGATCTTTTACAAGAACAGTTTGTTTCTCTTGAAGATATCCTTCCGGACCATGAAGAGGTTACATACGAGTATGATTTTGGCGACTCATGGGAGCATAAAATAATCCTCGAAAAAGTAGTAAAATCTAACTCTTTTAAAGCAACTTTTATAGAAGGGGAAGGCGAAAGGCCACCCGAGGATGTAGGCGGTACATGGGGTTATCATGAATATAAACGGATTATGGCAGACCCAGATGATCCTGAATATGAAAGCATGAAAATATGGTCTGAGTCGCAAAAGGAACGGGATATGAGTAAAGAGCAAATTAATGATCGCCTCAGGCGGGCCATTTCCAGTTATGAATATTATTACAATTAGTCAAAATAAAGTTTTCACTGACCCTTTACGACAGCTTAATCGAGGGCTCACTACCCGGCCTGCCAATACTGGCTTAAATGGGAAGAAAGCCTTTTAAAGAAGTATAGTTTGATTAATACCCGTGGGAATCGTAGGGAAGAACTTGCTAATTAACAATATGGTGTAACCGTACTGTGTATTCTTGGCATGGTTACACTTTCCGATAGTAGTAATCCTTATTTCCTGTAAACATCACCGCGATTCCCAATCCTTGTTATAATAATTTCTCGCTTTTCTATTTCAACTCGCATTAAAATTCTTCTATCACCAACTCTATAGCTCCATTCTGATCTTCCTGATAAGGGCTTTACTGCTGAACTTTCAGGATTGTTTGCAATCAACTCTAACGCATTTATTATTCTTAATGCCTCTTTATTTGGAAGTCGCTTTAAATAATTACTTGCCGGTCGCAAAAGCTTAAGCTCCCATTTCTCAGGCAAGGTTTTCTTCCTGTTTGGCTAAAATCTCCTGGCGAACATCATCGAGCGATTTTCCATGATCCTTACCGGCAAGATAGTCAGACCATGCCTTGCTGCTTTCTTCAGCCTCTTTTGGAGTTAAAGGCTTGTCATATAATCTTTCAACCGCTGCTGCCACTTCACTTGCTACGTCCGAGCCGGGCAGCACAAATACTGTCTGACCCTGAGCTCTTAATGCACTTACAGGAAAGCTATCCTCAGGCCCAAACAATAAAACTTCTTTCCCATTATTTATCACATAAAATATTAGCTCAGTTAAATGGTTTTCTAAATCAGGCCAGTTCATTCTTGCATAATCAAGCACTTTTCTAATTTTTTGCAAGCTAACTTTTTGATCTAACAACTTGCGTATAGTCCTTAGGGCTACTAAGCTTTGAAATGACCAAAGGTTTGGTTTCCGTTCTTCATCCGAACAAGTTTCTGGCTTAATCAAGCTAGTATCGCTCCAATATTGCAACTGACGCCTTGTAAGACCTGTAACCTTTTCTACTTTACCAATCTGAAACATTACCTTCACCTCATTTCTCTGCCACAATTGTAACACGATATTATTTGTTTGGCAAAGTATATTTACAAAACTCGCCATTGTTTCGATTTTTATTCACTATAGTAAAACCGGTACCCTTCCTCTGGGTCAATGCTCATAGTTCTACTGATTACAGGAGTCTCCTGCCATCACATGAGCTGTCTCAAAGAGAGGGTTTACCACCCCTTGAGATGAAGTATTCTTTTATAATTCTCAGGATGAAATTTATTTTCCTATTCCAGTTGAGATAAAAGCCGAAAATGCCGCCACTCTGGTCGAAGAAGGTGACCTGGCCTACTGGCCAGAAGGTAGATGCTTTTGTATTTTCTTCGGCCTCACACCGGCTTCCAAAGGCAGCGAGATCCGACCGGCCAGCCCGGTAAACCTTTGTAAACGGTAAAATAAAATGGATGAATTTCGGCCAATAAAAACGGATGATATTTCCCATTCCCTGGTAATTATCTGTTAAGATCAGCAGATAATCTAGGGGGTGGAGATCATTTGTTGAGGTGGGACATGTACAGCGAAATTCATCAATTAAAAGCAATAGGTTTGAAAAAGGCCCAGGTAGCGAAAAGACTTGAGATTGATGTCAAGACCGTCACCAAGTATTGGGAAGTGAGTGCCGAGCAGTTTCACCAGATTATGCAGGCCAGCGGGAGCCGCACTAAGAAGCTTAAATGTTACCGCGACATAATCTTGAAATGGTTAAAAGAAAACCCAGATTTGAGCGCTGCCCAGATATTGGACTGGTTAAAAGAACACTACGCTGACTTCAGCGTCCGTGAACGTACCCTAAGACGCTATGTCGATGAATTGAGAAAGAAACACAACCTGCCCAAACCGGCGCCTGTAAGACAATATCAGGCAGTTAGTGAACTACCACCAGGCAGGCAGATGCAGCTTGATTTTGGGCAAAAAAGAATCTGTAAGGCTGGTGGCGGATACATTACCCTTTACGTCATGGGCGTGGTGCTCGCACACTCCCGCTACAAATGCGGGAAATGGACTGACAAGCCATTAACTACCGCGGCCTTTATCCAGATGCTTCTTTTCTGTTTCGAGCACTTAGAAGGCCTTTGCGAAGAACTGGTCATCGATCAGGACAAACTTGCCGTAGTCAGTGAAAACGGCGGTGATATTATCTACACCTATGAATTTGAGAAATTCAAACAGCAGATGGGCTTTAGTGTTTACCTTTGCCGCAAAGGTGACCCTGAAAGCAAAGGCAAAATCGAAGCAGTGGTTAAGTATATCAAAAGAAACTTTGCTGCCAATCGTCTTTTTACAGATATCAGGGCCTGGAACGAATCCTTTTATGACTGGTTAAAAAGAACAGGAAACTACAACGTTCACGGCACAACCAAAAAAATACCGGCAGAAGTATTCTTGAGTGAGCAAAAACACTTAAAGCCGGTACCTTGGATAAATGTTCCTAAAGAGATTCTAACAAGAACCGTGCGTAAAGACAATACAATCTTGCACCGTGGCAACCGCTACACTGTGCCCATAGGCACTTACCGACCCGGTTGCGAGCTTAAACTTGAAGAGACTGGCCATACAATTAAGCTCTTTGATCAGCAAACAGGCGCTCTGCTTGCCGAGCACAGTATTTCATTAGAAAAAGGCCAGCTCATACAAAACAGCAACCATCTCCGCGATCACCGGGTTAAAGCTGAGCAACTCTTTGAAAAAACGTTAAATATGCTGGGCAACTGCCCTGAAACTAAAGCGATGCTCGAAGGTATCCGTCATGAAAAACCGCGCTATGTGCGCGAGCAATATCTGATCTTGCAAAAAATGACTGCTCTATTTCCGGAAGAAGTTACCCTAGAAGCGATTAACTACTGCCTTGAACACCAACTCTATTGCGCAGCCGACTGCCATGATATCGCCGGCTGGCTTGAACAGGAAAAATACGTAGAGAAAAATTTAACGGTAAAGGCTTCGATGCCAGAGTGGTTAAAGATCAAGACCGAGAAACGCGATCCGGTTTCTGCCTACTTACACCTGGTCGGAGGTGAAGGCAGATGAATGCTCAGCTGATAGAAGTAAAAACAATGCTCGGGCAGCTGCGTCTTTCCGGAGCCCGGGATAAACTCGAAGAGCTGCTGGCAGACGCTCTTAAAAAAGAGCTGACTGCTCTGCAGTTTACCAATCTTTTATTAAAAGAAGAGCTCTTTGTCCGCAACGCTAATTCGCTTAAAAAGCGGATGAAAAGAGCAAGGTTTCCGGAACATAAAACCCTTGATGAATTTGATTTCGGTTTCCAGCAATCGGTTAGCAAACAGCAGCTCTTAGGCCTGATGGATATGTGCTGGGTCGAAAAGGCCTTTAATCTATTTTTCCTGGGGCCGCCCAGCATCGGGAATTATGAAAAGATATTACTTATGGAAAGAAATGAGGTAGTAACCAACAAAATCAGTGATCGCAGCTTCATTTCTTTCCATAATATTTAGCGTTTAAGACCTACAGAGATTATGCAGCCAGCTTAATATTTCTGTATTGTCTTCCCAAGCAGGGACATCTTGGAAAACAACCGACGGGTAGGCAGCTTCCAATGCTTTACGCTTTAGTTCAGTGTCATATTTCAAATACAATTCAGTAGTTGTAATGCTAACATGGCCTAGCAAATCGCGGATATAGATCAGGTTCACGCCGGCTTCAAGAAGATGGAAAGCTTTTGAGTGCCTCAGCATGTGGGCGTGAAGATTATCTGGAAATACGACTTCTGGATGAGCCAATTTTGCCATCCTGTAGTACTTTTTTAAAATATAGGTGATACCAGGCCTTGTAAAAGCCTGCAAATTGTAATTGTAAAATAAAGGGCTTAGCTCACGCCCTTTGTCAAGGAGATGATTCTCTTTCAAATAGTTTTCCAATAAGTTCTGCGACTTTGCTAAAACAGGAACATTTCTTTGTTTGTTTCCTTTCCCGGTTAATGTAATCACTGCTGGCTGTGTAAGCCGTAAATCACAAACTTTTAAATCAATCAGTTCCTGCACTCTTGCCCCAGTATCATACAATGTGACCATCAAAGCCAAGTCCCGGCGACCTTTGCTGGTAGAACAATCCGGTTGAGCAAATAAAAAGCCCAATTGTTCCTTGGATAAATGGCTGATGACAGGCTGATGCTTTTTTTTAAACGGGATACCAAGGATCTTTTGGCTCTCAAAAAGAATTTCTGGATACTCCGTTTGGGCATAACGGAAAAAACTATGCAGGGCAGCTAAGCGCTGGTTCCTGGTGTTAACGCTGACCATTTTTTCAGTTTCCAACCAACTTAGAAATTTCTTGACTTGCAGCATCCCCAGTGAAGCAAAGCAGATGCATTCAGGCTTAATACCCTGGTCTGTTTGCATAAACAAGAGGAGCTGTTTCAGCGCATCACGATAGGATTTTATGGTATTGGTGCTAACATTACGCTGGCCCGGCAGATAGTCGGTCAAGAAGCGCGCCAAGGTCTTGGCAAAATCAGTCTGCTTCATGCCAAATCACCTCCGGAATCAAATGCGCACAGGTTTCTTCAATACGACAGAGGATATCAGGATAGAGATCGGCAGTTAAACGTAAATAGTGCTGTGTACCACGTAAGTCCTCATGTCCAAGATAGGCTGATAGGTATGGTAGACCATTATGGAGATCCTTTCCTTCCAGAACCCATTTTTTCAAGCAGTTAATTGAAAATAAATGTCTGATATCGTGAATTCTTGGCCCTTTGCCCCGCCCAAGGTGGGCAATGCCAGCTCGCCGTAGTACGTCGCGGAACAGCTTGTAAATAGTATGCTCTGAATAATGGCCACCAAATGGAGACGGAAAAAGATAAGAATTGTTCATCTTGCCGATGTAAGCTACGTTACAGTAATGACGGCAGCGCTCTGTAAGACTGTCTGCCATTGGCAGGATCCTTTCTTTGTTAAACTTGGTGTCGCGGATAAACAAGGTTCCTTTCTTTAAATCAATGTCTGATAGTTTTAACCGTGTAACTTCGCTAAGGCGAAGTCCGCATCCATAAAGTATACGTATCAGCAGTGGCAGCATCAAATGCCGGTTGGGAGTTATATTGTTCGGCGGGTAATGATCACATACATCAAAAATCTGTTTGATTTCTGCCATGGTAAAGATATAGGGCATGTAGCTATAGCGTTGAACAGAGTGAAGACCTTTCGGATACGCATAAGCCTCAAATCCTGCTCGATTCATGTATTCTGATAAACACCTTATAACTGAGATTCTATGGTTTTGGTTTGTAATTGTCTCGTTTGGCTTGCGGGCCGCCCAAGCCATTACCATCATCTTAGTTAGTGTGGTTTCTGTGGCGTATTGTTCTTTGACAAAACGATCAAAACTCTTTAGCTGCTGAATGTTTTTAACAAATTTGTAGCCCACTGCTTTCTGTTCAGCAATGTATTTCTCAATAGGAATTGCCAGTGCACTCAAAAACCGTTGAGGTTCAGCCACAGGAGAACACCTCCTCCGGGTCCAGTGCACAGGCCTTCAGGTTTTTAATATCAGTATGCAAATAAACCGAGGTTGCCTTTGAATCCACATGGCCAAGAATTTCGGAGATCATGGGCAAAGAGGCACCTTGCTCTAAAAGGGTACAGGCCAAAGTATGCCTGAGCGAGTGCAAACCCTGCCTTTTACCGCGGGGAACTTTAATCCCGGCTATGCGGATATATTTGACCATCAAATTATGCAA
>JAHYJM010000150.1 GCA_019428945.1 Bacillota bacterium
ATATACCCTGATTACACTTCCCGAGAAAACTCCTCCGACCATGGTAACCAAAAGCCAGGGCAGTCTCAGGCGCACAACTTTTCGAACCGGTGCTTTAGTTAGTTCAACACCTTCAACTTCTCCGGCACCGGCCAAACGATAGATATCCTCAGTTGCTTCCTGCTCCAGAACATCAATAACATCGTCAACAGTGATAATACCCAGCAGGCGTTCTTCATTATCAACAACCGGCACAGCCAGCAAATCATATTTTGAAACAATCCTGGCAACTTCCTCCTGATCCAGTTCTGCATTTACATTGATCACATTTCTGCGCATGATGTCTTTAAGTATTATACCGTCAGATGAAGCGATAAGATCGCGAAGAGAAAGGACTCCAATCAGATGCCCGGCTTCGTCAACTACATAAACGTAGTAAATTGTTTCTGCTTTGGGCGCAATTTCCCTCAGTCGGGCTATTGCATCTTCAACAGGAATATCGGCGGGGAGAGATATGTATTCGGTGGTCATAATACCACCGGCGCTCTCCTCAGGATATTTGAGGAGGTCACCGAAATCCATCGTCTCTTCCTCACCAATTAGCTGCATCATCTGGTCTGCTTCTTCGGGCGACAGTTCCCCAATCAGGTCGGCTGCATCATCCGAAGCCATATTGCCCAGGATAGTTTTTGCTTGATCCTGCTCAAGCAGGCGCAGGATTTCAGCCTGCTCAAAATCTTCCAATTCCTCAAATATAAGGGAGGCGTCGTCATCAGAAAGCTTCTGCATCAATTCTACTTTTTGCTCTACCTCTAACTCTTCGAATAAATCTATTAGATCTCCCGGGTGGGCTCCTGCTTTAAGTTCACGGCTGATCAAAAGATAAATATGCTCAACTGACAACCTATCCACCTCCCCTGCCTTTTATGAAACATAAAAGCCAAACAACTTAGATTATAACACTCTAAAAGGCAATAAAAAACCCCGCCATGCCGTGGGCCGTTGTTTTGAACTGTTCCCCCGAAAGGTGGGTACCTACTCAACTGGTTTACAGGTCCTCTTTACAAAGGCTGCTGCGCCGCAGCTGAAGTCCGGGTTCCCATATAAAAAGTGTTAGCTCAAAACTTTATCGGTTTTCACGAACACAGCAGGGTATTCAAGTTTAACTAACTTTTTCCAAGAAAATCATAGCATAAATAAAGCTTTATCGCAAGGTATAGTAATGGAAATTTAACCTATTCTTCCTCTTTATCCTTAATATGGATCTTAAGTTCATCAAGCTGTTTTTCATCAACTGATGCAGGTGCGCCGGTCATCAGACAGCTTGCCGCTGCAGTTTTTGGAAAGGACATTACCTGGCGGATAGATTCATCACCGCTTAGAAGTGCAATTAAGCGATCAAGGCCGAGAGCGAGTCCACCGTGCGGCGGAGCGCCATAAGAGAGCGCTTCAAGCAGAAAACCAAATTTTTCTTTGGTCTCGTCCTCTGTGAGACCGAGCAGCTTGAATATTCTAGCCTGCGTTGCGCTATCGTGAATACGGGTACTGCCGCCGCCCAGTTCAACCCCATTAAGAACCAGGTCATAAGCCTGAGCCCGAACAGCAAGAGGATCGCTCTCAAGCATGGGCAGATCTTCGACCCTGGGAGCGGTAAAGGGATGGTGATCTGAATCATAACGCTTTTCTTCTTCATCATAGTGAAAGAGGGGAAAATCTACAACCCAGAGAAAATGGGGTTCAGGATCTGTCTCTTTCGGCGCAAGACGGTTACGCAAATGCCCCAGCACCTGGCAAGTTGTCTCCCACCTGTCGGCAACAAAGAGCAGAACATCACCGGGTTGAGCTTCCATACGCGCTGTGATATCTGCCAGCAGCTCCTGATCGAAAAATTTGCTGATTGGCGAACGCCAGCCTTCCTCTTCAATAAATGTCCACGCCAGACCCCTGGCGCCTAACTGCCTTGCAAAGAGAGTAAGGTCATCAAGGTCTTTACGGCTCATAATGCTCCCGCCGGCCACACGCAAACTTTTTACTGAACCTCCACTCTCCAGGGCAGTTTTAAATACTTTAAAATTACTCTTTGCCGCCAGATCGCCTATATCAATCAGCTCCATGCCAAACCGCAAATCAGGTTTGTCAGAGCCGAAACGGTTCATTGCTTCTTTATAAGGCATCCGCATAAATGGCATTTTCAGCTCAATACCATGAAGTTCTTTCCACAACTGCGCCATTAAGCCTTCAAGAAGTGAATAAAGGTTTTCACTGCCGAAAAATGAGGTTTCGATATCAATCTGCGTAAATTCCGGCTGACGGTCTGCGCGCAGGTCTTCATCCCGGAAGCAGCGGGCAATCTGAAAATAACGCTCAATTCCGCTGACCATCAACAGCTGCTTAAAGAGCTGCGGAGACTGCGGCAGGGCATAAAATGAACCGTCATGCATGCGGCTTGGAACAAGAAAATCTCTTGCCCCTTCCGGTGTGCTTCGTGTCAGCAGGGGAGTTTCTACTTCAAGAAAATCATATTTATCCATGTAGTCGCGGACAATCTTAACAGCCCTGTGCCTCAGCTGCAGTCGCTTCAACATCTCCGGTCTTCTCAAATCAAGATAACGGTAGCGAAGCCTGAGGTTTTCATCGACGTTAAGATCATCTTCTATATAAAAAGGCGGTGTTTTAGATTTGTTAAGTACCTTCATACTGTCAACGTAAAGTTCAATTGTACCGGTTGGCAGCGAGGGATTAATATTTTCATCAGTTCTTCTGACCACTTCTCCTTCAACAGCAATAACAAATTCACTGCGCAGGCTTTCAGCCTCTTTAAAAAGTTCAACTCCGAGCCTCTGGTCAAATACAAGCTGCATTACACCGCTGCGATCACGTAAGTCGATAAAAATCAAACCGCCGTGATCACGGCGACGCCCGACCCAGCCAGCCAGTTTAACCCGGATACCGGCATGTGAAGATTGAAGGAGCCCGCAATAGTGGGTTTTATCAACAGCTGCGCCCGGATTGGGCAGGTTTAGTTCGGCAGCAGCAGTTTCAACATTATTTCCGGTTATCCCTGCTGCCGGTTTCAGAAGATCGAAAAGCTGATCACGCTTAACTTCCTCCTGATTACCGCCGTCCATGTCACGCACAGTTACAAGACCCTTTTCTATTTCATTTTCACCGATTATAACTACTTTTTCATAACTCTGACGCCCGGCATATTTCATCTGGGCTTTCAGACTTCTTTCAATCAGATCGGCCTCGGCAGCTATGCCCCACCCTCTGAGCTGATCGGCGAGCAGCAGGGCTTCTCCCTCAAGATTACTCCCTGCAGTCGCAACAAAAACAGGCGAGGCGATCTCAAAGGGAGCTTTTGACCAATTCATTGCCAGCATAATCCTTTCCTTGCCAAAAGCCACTCCAACCGCAGGTGTATGAGGTCCGCCAATCTGTTCAACGAGATGATCGTAACGCCCTCCGCCACAGATCGATGACTGGGCCCCAAGGCTGCCTGCAGTTATCTCAAACGCAGTGCGGGTATAGTAATCAAGACCCCTGACCAGGCTGCTGTTGAGATTGAAAGGTATCTGGAGCTTGTTAAGATATGCTTGAAGATCACCAAAATGTTTTT
>JAHYJM010000020.1 GCA_019428945.1 Bacillota bacterium
ACGCTCGGGGAAATAACTTCGAATCAGTGAAGTTGTCAGCAGTTCAACCTGTTCTGTTTCAATTAATTCCTCCGGTATATTTATATCACCGATAATAATTTCTCCCGATTTTACAGCTCCGGGATGTAACATAAGCCCCAATTTGGGACAGCCAAAGGTGACAGTCCAATCTGCTTTAACAGCACATCCAAGCAGTTCACCCGTATCTGCATTCAACCCGGATGGAATATCAACGGCCAGAACAGGGCGGTGAGCTTTATTGACAGCATTAATTATTTCTGCATTAAGTCCGGTAATTTCCCGATTGGCTCCGGTTCCCAGCAGAGCATCAACCAAAAGGTCAGCTGTGATCATCTCTTTTTCAAGCATTTCAAGATCGGCCTGGTTGATCAAGCGGGACAGAGGCAATCCGCATTTTAGATATAGCTTTTCATTTACAGCGGCATCACCTCTATAAGCTCCTGCTTTAACTGTGCTCCAGAGTGAAACATCCAAACCTGCCCTGAGAAGCAATCTCGCTGTAACGAAACCATCTCCACCGTTATTTCCAGGCCCGGCAATAATTACTACTTTCTTTATATGAGGCAATCGGCTCCGAATATACTCAGCCACTCTTATACCCGCGGTCTCCATCAAGACAGTGCCGGGAATTCCATACTCTTCAGCTGCGCGTCTGTCAACTTCCCGCATCGATGCTGCGCTAAGAATTTTCAATTTATATCACCCCTTTCCATAATACATATCGCCTTTTTGGTTTTATTTCGACAGTGACCATTATTACTCCTTTCTGCCAGAAAGATTGACACCTGTTATTAAATAAGAAAAAATTATAAAGGCTTGCTTTTTACCTGCGCTGATGATAATATTTTAATGTTGTAACGCACAGGAAGGAGGTTTAATACTTTGGCCAATATTAAATCAGCAGCCAAAAGAGCCAGACAGAATTTAACCCGTGAAAAACGCAACCGGCGGATCAAGAGTATGCTGAAAACATCCATTCGCCGTTATGAAGAATCACTGCAGAGTGGTGATGTGGCAGAAGCCAGGATCAAGCTAAATTCGGCAGTCCGTCAGATAGACAAAGCTATGGCTAAGGGAATCGTTCATAAGAATAACGCAGCCCGGAAAAAATCACGCCTTAGCCGGATGCTTAATAAAAATGTAGCCGTTTAAGGCTACCGGAATATCATAAATTATCGATAAAAATGTTCGGCCTTTTTGCGCACAGGCGTTTAAAAGGCCGTTTTATTTAGTAATACTCCAGAGAAATAGAAACGAATACAAGCAGATCACTTTTTCCTTATTGTTGGCACATCATTGTCAAGCAGCATCTCTGCCAGCCATACAGCGCCCTTAGCCACTACATCCGGGCACTTGTCACTATGACCACCGGCTTCTTCATATGCGACATACTCGTCATTTTCAAGAAACCGGTAAGCATTGCCGAAGAGGTGCATCTGAACATGGCGGCAGGTATCTCCACCGTATGTATCATGAAAACGGTCCCAGTAGATTCGAACCAGCGGCCCCGGACGACGCAGCATACCAATATCGGCAAAATCTTCCCGCGACCTTCCGAAATAATAGCTGAGAATCATAATGCCACCTGTTAGAGCACCGCAGGGCCCTTCTATAGTTGATGCAAACCCGCCAGAAAATGAGGTTGAGGCTTTAAAAAGAGAGTTGTTAACCGGAAAGAAATCCTGAATTGAGGCAACCAGGCACTGCGCGCACCCGTAATAACGCTGCTCAAGTTCATATGCCCTTTTATAAATGTCGTGTAATAACTCCTGCCTGTCAATTCCCGGTTTTAGATTCAAGAGAACCGCTCCTTTCAGAATACCAGGTGAAATATATAATTGAAACGCTCTAAGATACTTATAGATTATCAATAAATACATACTACCTGATTCACTGATAATATAGCAATTTGAACTATTTAGATAGTACTTTTTTTGTCAGAGGTTTGCAAGCAATCAATTCTATTCAGCAGCAAGAAAAGCGCCTGTTCCGGCTCAAGGCGCCCGGTTTTAATCTGACGATCAGTTTTCTGTAAAGTAATCAGAGCTTCTTCGAGAGACTCCCTCTTATATAAGACCGCCTGTTCCCGCATTTTTCGGGCAACAAATGGCTGTACTTCAAGAGTTGAGGCAAATTGTGCCGGTGGTAAACCTTCATCCATGAGACAGCGGGCATGCAAAAGCAGGCGATAGTGCCTGGCCAGCATAAAAAAAATGAGCAGCGGTTTTTCACGACGGCTCACCAGTATTTGCAACAGTTTGTCAGCTTTGAAAAGATTCCTTTCCGCAAGCGCATCAGCAAGTTTAAAAACGTCTCCCTGCAGGTCTCCGGAAAATAGTTGATCAACCACATTACTGCTTATTACATTTTCTTTATCCCCAATGTAAGTATTGTATTTTTCAAGTTCTGCCGCCAGGTAATGGAGATTGTGATCTCCTGCCAGCATCAGTCTTTCCAATGCTTCCCGCTCAATTTTTTTTCCTAACCGACCCGATTTTTGCCTGATCCAGTCTGCCAGCGCTTCACCTTTGAGTAAGCTGCATTCAACAACAACTCCTCTTTTGTCTATCACCTTAAATAACTTCTTACGGCGATCTACACGCGGAGCAAGCAAAACAAGGATTGAAACCGGCTTACCTCCTTCATGATCAGTAAAGAATTTATCAAGTAGTTCGGCTGCTTCTTTTTCCTGAAAACCATCATTATCTTTATCTTTGTCATGTGACAGATCCACTTCTTCAGTTTTACGCGGCATGTTAAAAGAAGGATGATTATTTACAACAAGAAGCCGCCTGGTGCTAAAAAGCCCTTCTTCATTAAGGCGTTCCAGGATCTCTCCAAAACTGAGCAAGGTCCCATCAATTTTTTCCAATCCAAATTCTGAATCATGACCCAGATAAGCCTGAACTATCCGTTCTACAAGTTCTTCCTGCAGATATTTTTCATCACCAAAAAATAAGTATACATGTGCAAAATCACTTTCCGAAAGCTTTTTACATACTGCCTGATAACTTAACATCCTATTTATTCCCTTTGTATAAGCGAGACCAGATCCGTCTTGATTCGGGGAGAAAAATAACCAGCACGGTATAAATTTCAAGACGGCCGACAATCATCATCACTGTTAAAAGCAACCTGCCCATTGAAGGTATAACCTGATATGTATGGGTTGGTCCAACTCCGCCAAGTCCCGGGCCTACATTGCCAATTGTTGCAGCAACCGCAGAGAAAGAGGTGGTAACATCAACATCCATTAAAGTTAAAATAAGCGCAGCCATAGCGGTTAGCATAAAATAAATAATGCCGAAACCCATAACCGGTCGCAACACATCTTCCCCGACATGTTGATCCCCAAGCTTTACTGAAGAAATTGCCGAAGGATGTACCATACGGTAAAGCTCACGGAATGAATATTTAATCATTAGCATCCATCGGGCCTGCTTCATTGAACCGCCGGTTGAACCGCCGCAAGCACCGAGAAACATTAATAATAACAACAGCAGACGTGAAAAATGAGGCCATGCATCAAAATTTGCTGTGGCATAACCGGTTGTGGTTGTTATAGACACAACCTGAAAAGCACTTTGTCTCAGGGCAAGAAATATATTGCCTCCGGCAACTTCCAGTGTATTTAGTGCAACTAATATTATGCCAACTGAAATTACAACAAGGTAAAAACGAAGTTCCGGATTTTTAAATACTTTAAAATCTCCCCGGAATAATCTGAAATAGAGAACAAAGTTAATGCCGGCGAAGAGCATGAAAAATATAATTACAATTTCAGCCATGGGATTATTAAAGGCCGCCACACTGGCATTATACGTAGAAAATCCGCCCGTAGGCATGGTGGTCAGGGCATGTGCCAGTGAATCATAAAAGCCTAGTCCACAGAGTAATAAAAGAATTGTTTGAGCTGCAGTAAAGGCAACATATATAATCCACAAACGCCTCGCTGTTTCAACTACCCGCGGAACAACCCGTTCAGCAACCGGTCCAGGAATTTCAGCTTTGAACATGGTCATACTACGAAAACCAAATTTTGGTAGTATTGCCAGGAATAGGACAATTATACCCATGCCACCAAGCCACTGCGTAAAAGCCCGCCAAAGCAGCAAACCCCTGGGCAATTCTTCAACATCGGTAATCAGAGTAGCGCCTGTGGTTGTTATCCCGGAAACCGCCTCGAAGTAAGCATCGATAAAGCTGCCTTCAAAAAGTCCGTAAAAATAATAAGGCAGGGCGCTAAAAATACCGGCTATTAACCAGGCCAGGGCTACGAGGGTAAAATTTTCAACGATGCTTAGTTCTTTACCACGAGATGGGGTAAAGAACCAAATTAAGAACAAACCGACACCTAGCGTCAGCAGAATTGACTTTAAAAAAGCAAGCATATCAGAACCGTTATCGGCAATAGACCAGAGGGCAGATATCAACATGGTCAGGGCCAGAAACAGCAGCATTATACCGATAAGGTAAAAAATGCGAAAGCGGCGCAAGATATACCTCCCAACCATGCTAAAAACTAACCCGTTTGAGAACTTTTTTCAAAAAACCGGATTATAATAAGAATGATCTTAAACTTCTTCAATATTGATCAGCTTACTGCGCAAAGATTCTCTACCCTCCGCAGTACCGTTTGTGGCAAAGTGACGATCCAACCTGGAGCTGACTTTTGGCACGGCAAAAATAACCAGGTGGTCGCCAGACTTTAAGATCGTATCACCGTTAGGCACCATAACCTGATCGCTGCGAACAATGGATCCGATCAGCATTCCACGCGGCAGATGAGCTTCAGCAATTCTTTTTCCAACGACCTTTGCTGTTTCGGGTATAACGATTTCAGATACTTCAGCTTTTTCATCCTGAAGTATTGAGAGCGCAACTACATCCTCGCGCCTCGTAAGGCGGTTGATCTGGGCGGCCGCCATCAGACGGGGGTTAATCAGGCTGTCAATTCCCAGGGTATTGTATACCGGAACATACTGCGGCTTCATAACCTCGCAGATAATTTTTTTAACTCCAAACTGCCTGGCCAGTAGAGCCCCGACGATGTTGCTGCGATCATCCCCGGTTGCAGCAATAACTGCATCAGCCTGGTCGGTATCTTCTTCTTTAAGCATGGCAATTTCATTTGTATCCCCCTGCAGAACAAGGGTCTTCTTCAAATCACGGCACAGTCCTTCACAACGCGATTCATCTTTTTCAATCAGTTTTACATTAAATGGCTGTCTGCTTTCCTCTAGCAACCTGGCCAGCTGATAGGCAATCATTCCGCCTCCCAGTATCGTAACCTGGTTTACCCTCATTTGCTCATGATGCAACAGAGAGCTGACATCTTTTAAGGTGCGTGTATCGCCCAACAGGTATATTTTATCACCTGGCTGTATTACATCCCGACCGCTGGGAATAATAAATTTTCCATCGGGATCACTGATTCCCACTACGATACAATCAGGGCCTAGCGGTAATTTGTAGAGAGGCACACCAGTAATATCCGCTTCAGATCCAACAGTCACCCCGAGCATCATAACTTTGCCCTGGTTAAAATATTCAACTTCACTGGCTTCAGGAAAATGGAGCATTTTCGAAATTTCCATAGCAGCAACCCGTTCAGGGTTGATTACAATATCTATACCAAGTTGTTTCGGAGTTAAGATAGAAGATCCACCAGCGTAGCCGGAATTGCGAATGCGGCACACTGTTATTGGCACATCAAACTGTTTTGCCAGCATACAGGCAATAATATTAACTTCATCAACCTGGGTGACAGCAATAAGCATATTAGCTGTTTTAATCCCTGCCTGCTCAAGCACAGCTGCATTTGCGCCATTATCTTCAATTACCATAACATCGAGTGATTCTCTGAAACGCCTTGCTTTTATCTCGCTTTTTTCGACAACTACAACATCCTGTTGTTTTTCAGATAGGTTCCGGGCGACCTCGTAGCCAACTCCACCCCCACCGACAACTATGATATGCACTAATAATACCTTCTTTCCTTCTGCTAAAAAAAGAGACAGCGGCTACGCTGCCTCATCAGGGAGAAAAATTTAAAACAAAACTATAACTGACCAACAACCCAAAGATTCTTTTGTTTAACTGAGAATCCTCGGTCTTCAGCTCTGCTAAATAGCAGGTCTGCCTGAATTGGTCTGTTTTACTTTTTTAATTATAAACGATTAAGATGTTGATGACAACACCATTTTTCCTAAAAAAATAAGTATTTTGTAAAATGATTTCATTAATAGATCTATCCGTCAAATCTTTTAACATGGCTGGCAAGAGAACCGATACCTTCTATTTCGACAACAAACCGGTCGCCCGGTATAAGCGGACCCACTCCTGACGGAGTCCCTGTGATGATCACATCTCCCGGTAGTAAAGTCATACAGCCTGATACAAACTCAATTATTTCCGCCACTGTGAAAAGGTGATCGCCTGTCGATGTTTCCTGAACAATTTTTCCATTCAGGTAGCCTTTCAGCTCAAGCGCTTCAGGATTAGTGATATCTGTTTCTATAACAGGACCCAGCGGGCAGAATGTATCAAAACTTTTAGAATATGTCCACTGTCCATTGGCAGGTTGTTTATCCCTGGCTGTTACATCATTGGCGCAGGTATAGCCAAAAACAAAATCGAGGGCTTTTTCACGGGCAACCCGATAAGCCTGGCGGCCAATAACCACACCTAGTTCAGCCTCATAATCGACACGATTGCTCTGAGGCGGATAAATAATAGCTTCTTCAGGACCAATAACCGAGGTTGACGGTTTGATGAATATGATCGGCTTTTTAGGTAATTCATGTTTCATCTCTTCAGCATGTCTGCGGTAATTCAGCCCAAGGCAGATTACCTTTGAAGGCTGACATGGCGCTAATATCCGCACTGATGAGAGATCGTACGTATTACCTGTCTCAGTCAGCGGAAAACCACACCAGTCACTGCCGGGATTATTTACTTCAAGAATCTGATTCTTTTCAATGATCCCATAGCATATTTTCTGATCAGCAACGAATCTGGCCAGTTTCAAATAGTCAAACCTCCCTGCGATACCTTTTAAAAGTTTCTAAAATAGCCGGCAGCCCGGTTAAACAACCGGGCTGCTTTAAAAATATTTTACCAGTTTTCACAAATAATTTCAAAGTGAGCCTGGGGATGGTTGCAGGAAGGACACTCTTCTGGCGCTTCAACACCCTCATGCACATAGCCACAGTTACGGCAAAACCATTTAACCGGACTATCCTTTCTAAATACTGTTCCTTTTTCAAGATTAGCCACAAGACCAAGGTAACGTCTCTCATGCTGCTTTTCAGCAATAGCAATCGCTTCAAAGATGTCAGCTATATCTTTAAAGCCTTCTTCACGGGCAGTTGTGGCGAAACCCGGGTACATATCGGTCCACTCATAATTTTCACCGCCTGCCGCTTCCTTCAGATTCTCAATAGTTGTTCCTATTACCCCGGCAGGAAAAGAAGCCTTGATTTCCACCTCTCCTCCTTCAAGAAGTTTAAACAACCTTTTGGCATGCTCTTTTTCCTGGTTGGCGGTTTCTTCAAATATAGCCGATATCTGCACGTACCCTTCATTTTTCGCCTTGCTGGCAAAATAGGTATAACGGTTACGCGCCTGAGATTCACCGGCAAAAGCAGTCAGGATATTTCTTTCAGTTTTAGTCCCTTTTAAACTCATATTAATATCTCCTCCTATTCAATATTAGCCCGAATATCTCTTTAAACCAGGCATGTTCACTGTTATTATACACTAAATTTAGAATGATTATCAGTGATAGAAATAGAATTTATAAAGTTTTTCCTGCGAAAGCAGCAGGAGTTTTACAGGTAATGGCTAATTAGTTAGGTTATCATATTTGTAAGGAGGATATTTAGATGCCAATTATGTACTACGACCAGGACGCCGATTTAAGCGTTCTGAAAAACAAAAAAATTGCCGTGCTCGGATACGGCAGCCAGGGGCACTCCCAGGCTCAAAACCTCAAGGATAGTGGCCTCGATGTTATTGTCGGCCTGCACCGTGAAAGTAAAAGCTGGGACCAGGTTATTAAAGACGGCCTTGAGGTTGCAACAGTCAGCGAAGCAGCAAAAGCAGCAGATATTATTCAGATCCTGATCGGGGATAATGTGCAGCCGGCAGTATACAAAGAATCGGTTTTACCTCATTTGACCGAGGGAAAAGCGCTGGTGGTTTCACATGGCTTTAACATTATCTATAACCAGGTTGTCCCGCCGGAAAATGTTGATGTCTTCATGATCGCCCCTAAAAGCCCCGGGCACCTTTTGCGAAGGCTTTATAAAGAAGGTGCCGGTGTTCCGGCATTAATGGCCATTCACCAGGATTACACAGGCAAAACCAAAGATCTGGCCCTGGCTTATGCCAAAGGGATAGGAAGCACCCGCGCAGGAGTAATTGAAACAACTCTGCAGGAAGAAACTGAAACTGATCTTTTCGGCGAACAGGTCATCCTCTGTGGCGGAGTTTCTGCTTTAATCAAAGCCAGCTTTGATACACTTGTCGAAGCAGGATACCAGCCGGAAATTGCTTACTTTGAATGTCTGCATGAACTAAAATTAATTGTTGACCTCATTTACGAGGGCGGCCTGGAAAGAATGCGCTACTCTGTCAGTGATACAGCAGAATATGGAGACCTCACCCGCGGCCCGCGGATTATCACAGATGAAGTACGGAAAGAGATGAAAAATATTCTCACTGAAATTCAAACAGGTCAGTTCGCCCTGGAATGGGTTCTTGAAAATAAAGCAGACCAGCCAAGGTTTAAAGCCTTGAGAAAAATCGAAGACCAGCACCACCTTGTTGAGGTTGGCAAAGGTCTTCGTAAAATGATGAAGTATATTGATCCTTCTTAAAAGGTCCTTTTTTAGTCTAACCCTTCGGCAATAAGCTCTAGTTCTATAATATCAATATTGCCTGAGGTAACCATAAGGGCCTGGTTTAGGTATTCTTTCTGCCAGGCCAGGCCCGGCATTTCAAAAGTTTCAAAATGCAAATAACCGTTTCGTTCTCCTACCACATTAAGTTCAGCCCCGATCATTATACCTAGTGATACTATGAATTGCTCCAGCGATTCACCGGTTGGTTCGGCTCTTACAAGTAAGAGTTCAGCGCTGTCACCCTGGTAAAAGGCTCCGTCGTAAAGAGATTCGCTATCATCTGATAAAATGATTGTGTTAGAAAGCCTGTAGCCTTCTGCCAAAACCAGAGCCCACTCTGGACGCTTTTGCTCAGTTTCACCCGCAGGTGGGGTCACGGATTCAATCGAAACTGTATCTTCACTTTCCTGGACGGCCGCCACCATCTCTTCCGAAAGATCATCTTCCACCTCTGAAATCGTAATTTCGTCATCCATGATCACCGGCGACAAACCGTCGGCAGCAGGAGCAGAACCAAACTGAACTGTGCGGAAAAGACCTATCCCTCCGAGAATTACAACCAGGAAAATGGCAGCAACTGCAGCAAGCCGGTTCCAGGGAAAACGTCTCAAACCAAAAACAGAGGCACGCCGGGGCGTTTCCAGCCGTGATTCTATCTTCTGCCATACTACAGATTGATGCGGAGCGTCAATTGATTCAACTTCCAATTTTATAGCTTCTCTTATAATATCATCATTCAATTTTCCAATTGGCTGTTCTGACATCGCTCCCGGTCACCTCCTTTAGTATTTAGACAACCAGAATCGTCATCAAGTTCCAAAAAACCGGCCAGCCGCTGCCTTGCCCTGAATAGGCGTGATTTTACTGTACCCGGGCTAATTTTAAGCATATCGGCTATCTCTTCTACCTTGAGATCATGGTAATACTGCAGAACGATTACCTGATATTGGTCGGGAGGAAGTTCGCGAACAGCGTTCCGCACCCTGTCAACCTCCATGCTGCGTAAAGCCTCTTGTTCTGTATCATCTCCCGAAATCCCTGTTTCAATAACCGGCAGTTCATCAGTCAGGATAATCCGCTTTTCACGTTTAAGATAGTTACGGGCAAGATTTGAAGCAATTACCGCCAGCCATGCGCCGAATTTTGCGCCATCATTTAGCTGATGCAGGCTTTGAAACGCCTTTATGAAAGCATCCTGAGTGATATCTTCAGCACTTTCCCGATGGCGCAAAATACTAAAAACCACGGCATAAGTGCGTCTATAAAAAGCCTCAAAAAGCTCACGGCGAGAATCATTATCATTCTGTCTGATCAGCTGTAAAATCCTGTCCGGTTCCAAGTTTAATACCCCCGCATTCATCCTTGCGGAATATAATTAAAAAGAGCATTGCTTTTAGTATACAATTATTTTAAGTTCGTTAATTAAGCCTGATTTCCTGTAATCTGAAGAAATAATTAATACAAGACCACACCTTCTTCAGTGATCAAAACCTCTAATCTGCTGCCATCGGTTTCAACAACAACCGCCCCGTGATGATCGTTACGCAGAACTGTGACATCTGATTTGTCAAGGGCATCCAGCACATATAGATGCGGGTGTCCGAAAAGATTAAGCCCAACCTGTATTACCGCAAATTCAGGCTTCACCTCTTCAATAAATTCTGGTGCAGACTCGAAATATCCTCCGTGGTGTGGCACTAATAGCAAATTTGCCTTAATATTGACCTTTGAGCCGATCAGATGCCTCACAGCAGCATCCTGAATATCCCCGGTAAATAGCATTCTTATATCCTTGTAGATAAGCATAATAACGAGCGAGTTATTGTTGAGATCACTGCCAGTCCCCCTGATTAAATCTGCAGGAGGCGCAATCACCTCCAGCAAGACGCCGCAACGGCATGCCCAGGCATGGCCGGCATGAACTTCGTCTACAGAAATTCCAGCAAACCGGGTAAAATCGAGCAGATGATCATAATATAAAGAATCTCCTTTAACAGGCGAAAGCAGCATGTGACCAACCGGCATTTCTTCGATGAGGGGAATAAATCCACCGAAATGATCTTCATGTGGGTGTGTAACTATGGCAAGATCTATTGCTTTAATGCCAAGATACCTTAATAATGGGGCAACCACTCTTTCTCCTACCTCACCGGGATCACCCCTAAAAGCCGGTTTTCCGCCTGCATCTATAAGAATCACAGTTCCACAGGGTGTTTCAACTAAAGCAGATGCGCCCTGCCCGACATCGATAAATGTTACCCTGAGCTGATCCGGTTTGTTCAAGAGTAGACTGCACCAAGTAATAACAACCGCTATTAACAATACATAGATGATCAAACTCTTTTTGGTAAGCGCTGATTTCGGTATATGTTTCTGAAATACTGATTTTATATATTGTAAAAATGTAATGTTGTTAAGATCCCGGCCATATGATTTCCATGAGTAATAGCACCCGACAAAAATCAGAATAAATCCATAAAATAAAAGCATCGTGGAAATACCGGGAGGGTGAACCGTAATAAACAAGAATGAAAACCGGCTCAATGCAGTAACATACAGCATTATCTCAAGCAATGGCTGTGACGCCCATATGAGCAGTTCACCGAACGACGGAATGAAAGCAGCGATGACTGCACCGCTAAGTCCGAAACCGACAATAAAAGCAAGTAGGGGCATCAGCAGCAGGTTAAAAATTATAGCTCCTGTTGGTATAGTGTGAAAATAGTAAAGGCATAATGGCAGCACCCCTATCTGTGCAGCCAGGGTAACAGCGATTGGGTTACGCAAAATAATGGGGCAGGGTAATTGAATCAACAGCTCTTTCAGCGGTTTATATGCATATACCAAAGTGATCGTCGCTGCATATGAGAGTTGAAATCCCATTGAAAACAGAAGCAGAGGGTTAAAATATAATGTCATTAATGCAGCGAAGGCAACCGCTGATGAGATATCATGTTCCCTGTCAAATAAAACGGCACTCAGGGCGACAGAAATCATTAATGCTGCCCTGACTGCCGATGGCCTCATCCCGGTAAGGTATGCATAACCGAGAACAGATAGTATTGCCAGAATCAGCGGCAGGTGACGACGTAATCCGAGAAAGCGTAAGACGGCTAGGATAAGAGCGGCAATCAGACCGACATGCAGCCCTGAAACAGCCATTAGGTGACCAACTCCCGCCCTTCTGAAGTTTTCTGCGACATCTTCAGGCAAGCGGTGTTTTTGTCCGAACAGCATCGCAATAAGAAGATCATTTGAGGGAGAGGGAAGGGTTTGATTAATATTATCAACCATGACAGTTCTGAATTCAAGAGCTCTACTTGTAATCGTATTGAGGCTGCCCTGTCCAAGTGATTCAACCTGAGAAACTTTAGGATAGATGAGCGCTTCTACCCCCTGGCTTTTTAAATAATAGCGGTAATCAAAACCTCCGGGATTTCTAAGTCCGCGAGGTTCAACGATACTGCCCCTGATCCTGATTCGTTCTCCGAACCAGTATTGCTCATTAGCTTCTCCATATATTTTAACCAGGATAGTTCCTGTCTGCTGAAAGCGGCCATCCCTGGTTTCTATAACTTCAATATTGACCAGGTATGAATCATGATCGCTAAAAAACTGAGGCTCTTCTGTGATCGTTCCTTCAAGGTAAACAGGTATACCGGTATAATCGGTTATCCCTCCGGCTGCAGGTTGAACAGCAAATATATAGGCAGCTCCGCCGGCGGATGCAGCCGCCATGACCAGAACTGCCATGAAAAGTTCTATATATTTGTAACGGTAAAGCACTCCAACTGGCAGGCAAAGTAAAAATAACAACCAGTGCAATATGCCTGGATTGCTGATCCATATCCGACCGGCTATAATTCCACATATATAGAATATTGCAATAACTACAATTGGTCGGCTAAAAAACAGCCGGACAACACGATATTTGTTAGATACTGCAACCAAATCTTGTTCCATTAGTAGTCCGATTTGTGCTCCGGGTAGTGGTTTATTATTTCATTATTGCGTGTTTAGCCTATAAAATCCCTTGTTTTGTTGTTCCCTTCTAATTTCACTTAAAAACCTTCTCAAAAAGACCAAAGGTCTTCTCTTTTTGCTCAGGCGATGGCGCAGGGGTAAGATATGAAACTACGATCAGAATTACAATGGCCAACATGAATGCCGGAAAGACCGGCATAAAACCAAAAGTGGTTGATGCAGGCAAAACTCCCAGGTACCAAAGGTGCAGCATTACAGCAGGTATGATTAAAGCTGCAAATGCGCCCTGCCTTGTAGCTCGCGGCCAGTAAAGCGCTCCGATCATTACCGGGAGCATAACTGAAAATCCGGAAAACGCAAAGGCAGCTATATTCAAAATGGCTGCAGGACGAACAAGGGCTACATAATAAGCTATGGCTGCAAAAACAACCAGCAGCATTCTGCCCCAGATAACTGCCTGTCCGGTACTGACCCGCCTGAACCAGGGCAGCAGATCATCTATAACAATATGTGATACCGAAAGAAGCTGGGAATCAATTGATGACTTCACTATGGCCAGAATTACTACAAGACCCAGGATTGTCCAGGCCGGCGTAAGATACTGCTGAATCAGCATCGGTACGATATAATCTGCATCTTTGCCTACAAGCCCGGGAACTGCAACCGATCCCCAGACGCCAAGCAAAGTGGAAACCCCAAAAATACCGGCCAGCGCCAATGGATAGTAGAGGCTTACTCTCTTAAGGTTGCGACTAGATCTTGCGGCCAGGATGCGAGTATACATCTGGGGAAAAACAATTACTGCAATTGAATTGGTAAAGGTGAAGCTAAACCAGTTAACAGGGGCGATGGCAGGAGAAAGATTTCTCTGTAACATGGCCGGGTTGCTCTCTATGATCCTCCCTGTTATTTCTGAAAAACCGCCCAGTGACCGGGCAACAGCAAAAAGCAACAGCATTGCAACAACCAAAAAAATTGTCCCCTGGAAGATATCCGTCCAGACAGTACCACGCATACCGGCAGGAATCGTGTAAACAAGTGATATGCCGATTATCACCATACTGGCAAGCCAGTACGGCACCGCGCCTTCAGATATTGTCGTAAAAGCCAGAGAGCCGCCGATGATGCTCACTACAAGGTAAGGTAGAGTGTAATACAAGAGTAAAACGGTAAAAACCAATCCTATCAGACGACTGTTAAAAATTCCCCCAAAAACCTGGGGCTGGGTTGCATAACCATAACGTTTGCCAAGAAGCCAGGAGCGATAACCGACAAGATAGTAAGTGAAGGGAGTTATAAAAATACTCCAGCCGATCACGTATCCGTAAGCGCCATATCCAACCTGATAGGCTAAACCGGCATGCCCGATGATAGTAAACGCAGTAATATTACTGGCAAACAAAGCCATAAATATGGCAATACTACCAAGGCCCCTTCCTGCAAGGAAGTAATCTTCCCGGGTCTTCAGAGTTATTCTTGCCCCGTAAGCGCCAATAGCGATTAATATCACAACATAAGATATGAGAATGCCTATACCAATTACGCTATTCATTATACTGACCTCTCTCCGTCAGTAAATGATTCAACTACCTCTTTTGTTGGATCAGGCCAGGCCAGATCGATTACCAGCTTCATGGCCAATACTGATAAAACAGCATAACCAACATAGTACGAAAAAGCAAAGGGCATAAAACCGAACAATAAGGGTATCTTATCATCAAGTCCCCACAGCCAGAAGCTGTTGTGAAGCAAAAACATGATCAGAACTACCAGGCTTACCAGTGCCAGGCGTGCTTTGAATTTCATTATCATTAAAGCCTCCAAAATAAATTGCCGGTTTAACCGGCTAAACATCTTTCTGCTTATTCGACGGTTGATTGGTTATTCCTGCTCACAGCTGTCAAATTGTCTCTAAATAAGCAAAAAGCCGGGTTGGCCCGGCAGTTTCAGATAATAGAACCTGTAACTTTAGAAACTTTTATTACTTAATTGTTACTTCGCGTGATGCCCTGACTATACCATCAATCCTGACAGTAATGTAATATGTTCCAGTATTGTCAAAGTATATTCCATCAGTTAATGATTCATCAAGGGGATCAACTTCATATGTATGTTCAGCAAGCACTTTTTCATTCCTGCCGTCCACAAGCTGCACCGTTAAACGATCGGATCCAAAAGGCTGATTGTTGAAAAAGTAAAAGTAAAAATCCTGACCTGCTGTAAAATCTGTCCGGGTGCTTACAATCCGGTAATCTTGATCAACCTCAAGTCCGGTTTCTACCAAAGCCCCATCTACGGACACATTAACCGGACCATCTTCACTGCAGGAAATGCAAAAGAGGAACAGAACCAATATTATTACCGTTAAAATGCTATATCTCCTTATCATTCAATCTTCTCCCCTATTCATTATTACTACTAAAATCATATTCTGCAATAACCCTGTTATTCCTTCCGGCAGATCAATGATATAATAATGCGGACCTTATATTACCTTAAAAGGACAGTTGAAGGATATAATATCCCCGGTGTAGAAATTAACCGTGGTCAATCACAGTAACAGGAGGAGCATACATGAACTTATCTGTTCGCAAAATTGTCATATCCGGTATTTTAGGCGCTATTTCGATCCTGCTTGGTGTAACCCGCCTCGGTTTTATACCCGTGCCCACCCCGGCAGGCCATGCCACAATCATGCATATACCGGTTATACTGGGCGGCGTCCTTGAAGGTCCTGTTGTGGGACTGATTACCGGAGCTATCTTCGGCCTGTTCAGCTTTCTGCAGCCTGGAGCGCCATTCTTTGCCGACCCCCTTGTTTCCGTACTACCCCGTCTTTTTATCGGTGTTGTCTCGTATCTGGTTTATTATGCCACTCGTAAAATCAATAACGTACTGGCATGCATTCTTGCCGGAGCTTTCGGTTCTGTAACAAATACGGTTCTGGTTCTTGGCATGGCCACTGTAAGAGGCTATCTGCCATCCGAAGTTTCAATATCGATTGGTGTGCTGCACGGTGTTCCCGAACTCATAGTCGCGGCAATCCTGACTGTAATTCTTGTAAAAGGAATTCAGAGGATCAGACCGGTAGAAGAAAAAAACTGATTAGCTATCTATAATGGAGTTGTTTCAACTTGGAAAAACTTATCGAGGTTACAAACCTCGCTTATACTTACAGGGCGGGTGCAGGCAATGCAGTCACAGCCCTGAGCGGTATCAATATGGAGGTTTACAGGGGCGAGTTCCTTGCAATTACCGGACAAAATGGCTCTGGTAAATCAACCCTGGCCCGCCATTTTAACGGACTTCTGACCCCTGACAGAGGAGAAGTTTTTGTTGAGGGTATTCCGATCACTGACAAAAAACGCATTGCAGATATTCGCAAGGCAGTTGGAATGGTTTTTCAGAACCCCGACAACCAGCTCGTAAGCAGTATCGTTGAAGAAGATGTTGCATTCGGCCCAGAAAATCTCGGTCTGGCGCCTGAAGTAATCAGGAACCGGGTGGACTGGGCTCTAAAAACACTGAACATCGAAAGCCTTCGCCTGGAATCTCCCAACAATCTATCAGAAGGACAGAAACAGTTGGTTGCTATTGCCGGTGTCCTTGCCATGAAGCCTGAATGCATAGTACTCGATGAACCAACAGCGCACCTTGACCCCAGAAGCCGACGCGAAGTTCTCGAAAATGTAACACGCCTCAACCGAAATGAGGGTATAACAATAATTCTTCTTACTCATTTCATGAATGAGGTCGTATTCTGTGACCGAATGATTATTATGGATATGGGCAAAATTATTATTACAGGCACACCTCAGGATGTTTTTAACAAAGAAGCAGACATAGTCAGACTGGGACTTGATTTTCCTGTGGCAGCGAGAATTGCCTCAGGATTAAGGGCAAAAGGTTTGATTCTGCCGGAATCAATAATTGATGCAGAGGAGCTTGTAAACCAATTATGCCTATTGAAATAAAAAACCTCTGCTACAGCTATAAACAAGGAACTCCCTTTGAAAAAAAAGTTCTACACAACGTAAACCTTTCTATTAACGATGGTGAGTTTATAGGCCTAATCGGCCCTACCCAATCAGGTAAAACCACACTTGCCCAACACTGCAATGCCCTGATCATCCCTCAAAAAGGCCGTGTTGTTGTCAACGGTTGCGACACAGCTGAAAAAAATGCCAATCTGACTGACCTCCGACAAAATGTGGGATATGTATTTCAGAATCCGGATTACCAGCTTTTCGCGCCTACAGTCGGCGAAGATATTGCCTTTGGTCCCGTCAACCAGAAATTAGGCCGAGATGAGATCAATAACAGGGTTCGGGAGGCTATGGAACAGGTTGGCCTTGATTATAATATCTTTTATAAACGCGACATTTTCGCTCTCAGCGGCGGACAAAAAAGACGCGCTGCCATTGCGGGCGTACTGGCATGCCGCCCAAGAGTGATGATCCTCGACGATGTTACTGCCGGTCTGGACCCCAGGGGACGGGAAGAAATTCTTGCTGTTGTTCGAAAGCTGCATGAAGAAAAAATGCTTACCATAATTTTTATATCGAACAGTATGGATGAGGTTGCCATGCTCGCTGATAGAATTGCAGTTCTCGACAAAGGGCACATTATAATTGATGACACGACAAAAAGTGTTTTCGGTGAGGCTGAAAAACTGCAACAGATAGGACTTGAACTGCCCGAAGTGATGGAAATTACAGGCAAACTAAGAGAATATGGTTTCAAACTGCCGCAAACATTAATCACCCTTGACGAAGTTGTTGAACTAATCTCTGCAGACCTGCAGGGAAAGCAGGTAGGAGAATAATGGAACTTACCAAAAATATCACCCTTGGTGTTTACCTGCCTGGTGAAACTGTAATACACCGTTTAGATCCGCGTACAAAAATAGTTATAGCCTCGCTACTGATCTTTTTGCTTCTCATGATTAAATCTTATCCGGCTTACGGGATGATCCTGCTCTTCCTGACTGCAGTTATTTTCATTTCAGGCATCCCCATCAGGTATGCCCTCTGCGGCCTCAAACCGATGCTGCCTGTACTGATATTGATGTGGTTTTTCCAGCTTTTCCTTTATTCAAGCCCCGATGCCCATGTAATTTTCTCATGGTGGATTTTTACAGCCACTGATGCCGGAATGCATATGGGCAATCTGATATCCTTAAGAGTATTTTTCCTCTTTGGTGCAACCACAATTCTCACCCTGACCACTTCAATGGTTGGCCTTACTGACGGGATGGAAAGTCTGCTTAACCCACTGCGCAAAATCGGTCTACCCACCCAGGAACTGGTGATGACTATGGTTATTGCTCTGCGTTTTGTCCTTATTCTTGCTGAGGAGCTGGACAAAATCGTAAAAGCGCAGATGGCCCGCGGAGTAGCCTTCGACCGGGGCAACTTTATCCAAAAAACCAAAAAATTATTCCCCGTCTTTCTGCCCCTGTTTATTAATGCCTTCAAACGAGCGGAAGAGCTCATTGTGGCTATGGAATCACGCAGCTATACAGGAGGAAAGGGCAGAACTAAAATGAAAACCCTGCACATGGGCAGGGTCGATCTGATCGCTGGTTTGATTATGCTTATTTTTTCAGCAATAGTAATATTAATTATTTTTACCATTCAGCCACAGATATAAATAATTTATAAAGCACAGCCAAAGGAAGTACCAACAGCAATAGCTGCACGCACCTGCTCACTTTCTGGATCTACCCGTTTGGTTCCTGCAACGGCTTCTTCAAGCGGCACTGATTCGATTTGATTGCCTTTAAGGCATACCATTTCATTAAAACGACCTTCCCGGAAAAGCTCCACCGCTTTTACGCCAAACCTTGTTGCCAAAACCCGGTCATAGGAAGTGGGGCTGCCACCTCGCTGCAGATGACCAAGCACTGTAGCCCGACTTTCCATCCCCGTTCTTTTTTCTATTTCTTCCGATATAATCGGCCCAATCCCGCCAAGTCTTTTTACATTGCCTTTATTTTGATATACAGGCTCTTCTCCGGTATGATAGGCTCCTTCAGCTACAACTATAATACTGAACTTTTTGCCGCGTCTGCGCCTATCACTTATTTTGTCAATGATATGTTCATAATCAAAGGGGATTTCAGGTATAATAATTATATCGCCTCCACCGGCCATTCCCGCCTGTAAAGCGATCCAACCGGCGTGTCGGCCCATAACTTCAACTACCATTACCCTGTGATGCGATTCGGCTGTGGTATGAATTTTATCAATTGCCTCGGTTGCTGTAGTAACAGCCGAATCAAAACCAAATGTAACATCGGTGGCAGGCAAATCATTATCAATTGTTTTCGGTATTCCTATGATCGGAACCCCCAGCTTGCTGAACCGGTGAGCCAGCAAAAGGCTGCCGTCCCCGCCAATTACCACCAGGCATTCAATTCCCCATTTTCTTATGTTCTTAACAGCATCATCAGAGCGATCACAACCTGTTTTGCGATAGTCAGACCCATCCGGCCTGTAGTCAAAAGGATTATCACGGTTAGAAGTACCGAGGATTGTTCCACCCCTGTTCAGTATGCCGGAAACATCCTTGTCGTTAATAACCGCTGCATCGTTTTCCACCAAGCCCCTGAATCCGTTATTAAAACCGATCACTTCCATCTCGTAATTATAGGTTGCCCCTTTGACTACTGCCCTGATCACAGCATTCAGACCGGGACAGTCGCCGCCTCCGGTTAGGATGCCCATCCTTCTCAAACTTTCCACCCCCGCTTCATCTTCATATCTGACCCCTTCATCGACAAAGGTAATCTGAGAAAGTTCAGGATCATCGGATACAGGGTTCCCGGATCTAAGCGCACCACGAGCCAATATGTCTACACGTTTATTATCTTCATCGAAACTATGGCCCTTTACTTTAATCCATTCAACCTTGCGCTCTCTGGCCAGTTCCAGGAGCTGTTCCCATAAATCACGATTTTCAACCTGTTCACCCTTTGAATTACGCCAGCCATTTTTTAACCAGCGATCCATCCAGGATTGCTTAAAACAGTTTACCAGGTAAGCGCTGTCGCTATAAAGCTTAATTATGCTTCCGGACGGGGTGCTGCGAAGCGCTTCTACAGCAGCCTGCAGTTCCATGCGCTGGTTTGTAGTATTGGCGGCTGAACCTGAAATCTCGGTTTCTTCGCCGCGATGCCTGATAAGCGCCCCCCAGCCCCCAGGACCGGGGTTTCCTGAACAGGCGCCATCAGTATATATGATATATTCATCTTTAACCATGAAAGCCCTCCTGAGCTGTTTAAGGCGCCATACGAGCAAGATCATTTAAGATCTGCTCGAGCTCCTTGATTTTTTCTCCGTAAGCAGCCCAGTCACCAGCCTGCTGGCTTTCAATCGCCTCTTCATAGACAATTTGAGCCTGCCTGATCAACTCGGATACTAGGGTATCATCAATAACCACCGGTTCACCGGGGATCAGATCATCTTCATCATCGGGCTGAACAATCGGTAAATCTTCAAAATCAAGATCGGGCGGCAGTGCATCCATTTCGCCAAAGATCCGGATCAACGCCCTGTCAAGGGTGTCTTCCATCACAACTGTTTCACCGAAAACAACAATAACCCTGGCTAACTCCGGCAGGCCACCCCCCTCTGCTTCAAGAAAAATCGGCTCAACATAGAGCAGGGCATTGCTTATGGGCAGTACCAGCAGGTTACCGCGGATAACCCTGGAACCGGCCTGCCCCCAGAGCGTAAACTGTTCAGAGATCTCAGTACTCTGGTCAATCCTGTTTTCGATCTGATTTGGTCCCAATATTACCCTGTCCGCCGGGAAGAGAAAGATCTCAACTTCTCCATAATTAGGTTGATCGCATCTGGCTACCATCCACGAAATCATGTTATTTCTTGAATCAGGCGTAAAGGGTAGAATCAGCACATATTCAGGCTCAACGTAGCCAGGAAGCTGCAATATAGTATAATAAGGCTCCATCTGCTGCTCCTGACCGAATGACTGCTCCGTGGGAACTGCCCAGAGATCTTCACGGGTATAGAAAATATTTGGATCTGTTATGTGATACAAAGTAAGCATCTGGGCCTGTATATTAAATAGATCCTCGGGATAACGAAGATGAGCCATCAGGCCTTCGGGCATCTCTTCAACAGGGCTGAACAGCTCAGGGAATATTCTGCTATAGGTCTGAATAAGCGGATCATCGGGATCGATAATATAGTAATCAACTGATCCATTATAGGCATCTACCACTACTTTTACCGAATTGCGGATGTAATTGATACTCCCATAGGGAGCGGAGTAGGGATAACTGTTGGTAACTGTGTAGGCATCCTGAATCCAGAACAATCTTTCATCGCTTACAACTATGTATGGATCACCGTCATAACGGAGAAAGGGAGCCAGTTTGCGGACACGATCACTGATATTGCGGTCGAAAAGAACCCTGCTCTCATTGCTGAGTTCGTTGGAAATCATAATCCGGTATTCACCAAACTTCAGCGCAAAAAGAGCCCTGCGGAAGATTGAGTGCACCGGAATACCGGCATCACCTTCATAAAATGTAAACACATTATCATCCCCTGCTGTTGCATAGTGAAATTCCGGGGTGTCGGTGTTTACAATAACATAGTCATTGGTCAGCTCACCAAAATAAATAGCCGGATTATCGACTGTCAGGTTGCCGCTGGGCGGAATATCGCCGAGGAAGTAACGGGGCAGCCCTTCTGCGGTGACCTCGTTTACAGGGCTCATTGTAACCCCGTATCCATGGGTATACTGCAGCTGCATGTTGACCCAGGTTTGTGCCTGCGGAGCCAGTCGGCTTTTATCCAGCTCACGCGCTGCAAGCATAACCTGCCGGTATTCACCATCTATCGTGTAGCGATCTATATCAACATCATTGAAACGGTAATAGAGACGGATTGCCTGCAGTTCGTTGAAAGTTGTTAAAAGAGGGCGATAATCCCAAAGGCGTACATTGTTAATTGTGCCAGGGTTTTCACGCAGATCTTCCCAGTTAAGCATTTGATCCGGATCATACCGGCGCGTCGAAAACTGATCCACCCCGTATGCTTCACGGGTAAACTCAATATTTCGGGAAAGGTATTCCCTCTCAAAATTAAATTCACTGGGCTCCACGACAAAACTCTGAATAAAAGAGGGGTAAGCCCATCCCCCAAGAAGCGATACGCCGGTAAGAACCAGGATTCCGTAAATGAAAAGACGATACCGGCGCAGGAAAATATTGGCAATAAATACCAGGGCAATAACCACAGCCAGGATCATTAAAATCATTAATACCGGGTAGTTTGCATTGATATCGGTATAACCGGCCCCAAAAACCACACCACGCTCCGAAAGTACGAGCTCAAGCTGTTTGAGACGGTAATCCCAGGCTTTCAAACCAAAGATCAGCGCCAGTAAAACCGCTAAATGACTTACCCCTTTTGAAGGGGTCAGCATCCAACCCTGTTTGCCCTGGGAAGGCGGATTTAGCAGCAGGTATATAGCAGTAATTATAATCGTAGTGACAACTGCAGCCATCATCAGAAAACTGTAAAGAAAACGGTAAAAGGGCAGCTGAAAAACATAAAATGAAACATCAGCCCCAAATGCAGGATCGTTTATGCCAAATGGAACGTGATTAAAAAAGCGCAGCGTTTCCATCCAAAAGCTGCCTGCATACCCTGAAAGAAGGTAAGCGAGGACAGCAGAAACACCGATAAAGAAAAAAGTGAGCCGCCGCGGGGTAAGAAAGCGCATGAAACCTGCAGCCATCAGTCTCTCCCGCAGGGCAAGATTCGGAAAACTGAGGATGTAGCGCCTTGTAAACATAAGGTTCACAAATATAAAAGCAAAAAGAAACAGTAAAGCGCCGAACCTCATACCCAGCATGGTCAAGTGCTGAGTCCAGAATACCTGTGATGCTTCAAGATCCTGGAACCACAGCAGATCTAAATATAAATTCGTGCCTGACAATAAAATTGAACCGAAAATAATTACCACAATAATAATCAGAAAAAAACGATTTCGCAAATTTATCCCCTCCGCAAAAACAAATACCGGTGAAGCACCGGTTAAAAATTTCTCACTACTTAATTTTAGCTTATTATAAACATCTTTGTCAAAAAAGCAGGAGACCTGCTTTAATGAGCGCTTCTACCAGGATTCAACGATCTTGATCCCCGAGCTGGTGCCGATTCTGGTTGCCCCGGCCTCAATCATTGCCCTTGCTGAATCAGGGGTGCGTACCCCGCCTGATGCTTTTACCCCAAATTCAGCGCCAACTGTTTCTCTCATTAACTGAATATCGGACGGTGTGGCTCCACCTGCTCCAAAACCGGTGGAGGTCTTCACAAAATGTGCCCCCGCTTCCTTGGCTAAAAGGCAGGCAAGCTTCTTTTCTTCATCACTCAGTAGGCCTGTTTCGATAATAACCTTAACCGTATTACCCACGGCAGACTTAACAACGGAGGCGATATCCCTTAAAACATAATCTTTATCTCCATCTTTCAAAGCACCGATGTGAATCACCATATCAATCTCCGCAGCGCCGTTTTCCACGGCTTCCCGGGCCTCGAAAGCCTTGACAGCACTGGTTGTGGCACCCAATGGAAATCCTACTACGGCACATACTTTTACATCACTGTTTTCCAGGATTTCAACTGCCGTTTTAACATAAGAAGGGTTTATACAAACCGAGTAAAAATTATATTTCAATGCTTCCCGGCACAGAGTGATAATTTGCTCCCTGGTCGCTTCCGGCTTGAGCAGAGTGTGATCAATATAAGAAGCCATATTTTCGGACATTTTCCGCACCTTCCTTTTTTGAATAGTTATTGAATAGAGCTACTCTACAATTCCAAATATGAGATCCGCTGTTTCTGTCGGCTCATTGCTAAACTCATAGGCAGTTAAAACCATTTCTTCAACAGCATCAACCATTTCAGGAGAAGCATCATCGCGGGCATGCACAACAGCCAGGGCTTCACCTATCCTGACCCTGTCACCAGTTTTTTTCTCGAGGATTATTCCAACAGCAGGATCAATTTTAGAATCCTTCATTTCACGCCCTGCTCCAAGCGTCATCGCCGCTACCCCGACAGTTTCAGCTTTAACTCTTTGGACGTAACCAGCTCGCGGACTCTTTACTTTAACCTGGTTTTCAACATGCGGCAGTAAGGAGAAATCGTCTACGACAGCATCATTTCCGTGTTGGCTGCGAATCAGCTCTTTAAATTTTTTAATGGCTGCTCCTGAATTGATCGCCTCAAGCAGCACTGCCCTGCCTTCTTCAGGTTCAGAACATTTTCCGGCCAGCGCCAGCATCCATCCGCCCAAATAAAGAGATAATTCCTGAAGATCAGCAGGCCCCTTGCCCCGCAGGGTCATGATTGCTTCCTCCACTTCAAGAGCGTTACCAATTGCTTTCCCCAGAGGTTGATCCATATTTGTTACAACCGCCACTGTCTTTTTGCCTGCCCCATTACCAATGGAAACCATGGTGCGGGCAAGATCAAAAGCTTCCTCCCTGCTTTTCAGAAATGCTCCATCACCGGTTTTAACATCCAGAACAAGGGCATCTGCCCCGGCAGCAAGTTTCTTGCTCATGATACTGCCTGCGATAAGAGGCATACTGTCAACTGTAGCGGTAACATCACGGAGGGCATATAACATCTTGTCGGCAGGAACCAGGTTTCCGGTCTGGCCGGCAACGGCAACACCAAAGTTTTTTACAGCATCAACAAGCTCAGGAACAGTCATGTCCGTACTGAAACCGGGAATTGACTCCAGTTTATCTAGCGTGCCGCCGGTATGGCCCAGTCCACGCCCGGATAGTTTCGCCACCGGTGCCCCGGCTGAAGCAACCAATGGCGCAAGAACCAGGGTAGTTGTATCGCCAACACCTCCGGTACTGTGCTTATCAACTTTTATTCCCGGAATTGCATCAAGCGAAATGGTTTCACCGGAGTTAATCATCGTTTTGGTCAGGTTTAAAGTCTCCTGTTCTGTCATGCCCTGAAAATAGATGGCCATGGCAAGCGCCGACATTTGGTAATCAGGAATATTGCCATTCACATATCCGCTGATCAGATAATCAATTTCCATTGCCGTCAACTCACGCCCGTTGCGTTTTTTCATGATCAGATCATAGGTACGCAAAAGATCACCGCCAGAGATTGATTTAATTACCGCTTCCCTTTATCATAAGGTTCACCAATTGCTTTCGGAGCCTGTGATGATTTCGAAGATAAAACAAGCGCTATGAGGGTAACTACATATGGAAATGTTTTCAGATAGATTCCCGGAATCTGGGATAAAGCGGGAATAACCTGTGATACATTGGCAATAGTGCTGGCAAAGCCAAAGAAGAAGGTAGCGGCAAGAATGCCCCAGGGTTTCCACTGCCCGAAAATCAGGGCTGCAAGTGCAAGAAACCCCAATCCGGCTGCTGTTCCGCTGAATTCTCCGGAGAGAGTGACTATAAAGGCAGCTCCGCCAAGACCGGCACAGGCTCCTGATATCATTACAGCCAGATAACGCATAAGATAAACATTAACACCTGCCGAGTCGGCTGCATGGGGGTGCTCACCACAAGCCCTGAGCCGCAAGCCAAAACGGGTTTTATAGAGCAGGAAGGTGGCAAAAGCCAGGATAAATAGAACCAGCCAGGTGGTGGCATAGGTCTGCGTAAAGAACAGCCTTCCCAATATCGGGATCTCAGACAGGATCGGAACAGTAATTCTGCTCATACCGCGAATGATCTGGATATTGCCACTGCCGGTAATCAGACGAGCCAGGTATACTGTTACTGCGCTGGCGATCATATTAATGGCAATACCGCTGATCACCTGGTTGGCATTTAAAGTGACACAGGCAAAAGCATGCAGCAGCGCAAACAGGGCGCCGAAAAATACAGCAGCCAGAAGGCCAATCCAGACAGCTGTTCCCGGATTGGTCATTTCCAGTCTGGTTATGGTGAAAGCCCCGACAAACATACCCATCAGCATCAAACCTTCGAGGCCGATGTTTATAACTCCGCTTCGCTCACTGAAGAGGCCGCCGAGCGATGTGATAAGCAGGGGAATTGTAAAGGCGATAGCATAGGGGAATAGCTGGTAGATGAGGTCAACCATTACTGCTCACCTCCAGAATCAGCTTCAAGCTGCTCCGCTTTTCTTTTGTTTATCAGGGAGGTCAGCCTTATCTTTTTTATCTTATCCCAGTTCCGTTCGATTAAAACTGAAGTAGCCGCAAAATAGATAATGGTTGCTATAATTGTATCGGCAATTTCCGGAGGGATGGATGTCATGGCATTCATAAAGCCTTTACCGGTATGAAGAAGGCCAAAGAAAAGTGCAGCCAGAAATACACCCCACGGCGAATTTGCGCCAAGAAGAGCTACAGCAATTCCATCAAAACCCTGGTTTGGCAGAACGCCTATCTGCATGTTTGATGCAAATCCAACGTAAAAAGTGGCACCGCCAAGACCGGCCAGGGCCCCGGCAATAGCCATGGAGAAAATTATATTTCGATTTACACTTATGCCGGAAGCTTCGGCAGCATCACGATTGTAACCTACTGCCTTAAGTTCATACCCCAGGGTAGTTCTCTCGAGAATAAAGGCTATAATAGCAACAAATATAATGGCAATGAATATGCCCAGGTTAATGTACGAACCACTAAAGAGAGAGGTTAGCCAGGGTACCTTGAGCGAGGCAGCCGCAGGAATTCTCTGCGACTCGGTCTCAAGAAAAGGTCCTTTAAAATATTGTGGAATAATGTAAAAAACTGCCCAGTAGGCAATCCAGTTCATCATAATAGTTGCAACAACCTCGTGAACATTAAAGCGAGCCTTTAAAAATCCGGGCAGTGCAGCCCACAAAGCTCCTCCAATAAGGGAAGCAATAATTATAGCCATAAGCAAAATCGGCTTCGGCCAGTCGAAGGTCAGGCCAATCGCTGTGGCACAGAGCCCGCCAATAAGCATCTGTCCGGCACCGCCAATATTAAAGAGCCCCGTTTTAAATGCAAAGGCAACAGAAAGCCCGGCAAAAATAAGTGGTGTAGCGGTGGCCAGAGTATTTCCAATACGTTCGATGTTCATTAGACCACCGCGGAAAAGAAAGTTAAATCCATCAAAAGGATTATTACCGGTCGCAGCCATCAAAATTGCACCGGCTATCAGGCCGAGCAGTACGGCAAAAAGCGACATGTAGAGATCTTTTTTTACCCTGACTTTAGTCTTCAAGTGGCAACACCTCTCTTCCCGCCCGCCATCATTAAGCCGATTTCATTTTCATCTGTTTTATCTGCATCTACAATATCAACCAGCTCACCATTGTAAATTACGGCAATCCGATCTGAGAGATCAAGAATTTCATCAAGTTCCAATGATATCATAAATACCGCTTTACCCTGATCCCGCTGTTCAAGCAGACGCTGGTGGATATATTCAATTGCACCGACATCAAGCCCACGAGTCGGCTGTACAGCGATTAAAAGATCGGGATTACTGTCAA
>JAHYJM010000151.1 GCA_019428945.1 Bacillota bacterium
GGTGGTGCAGCATTTCTGGTTCCCCTGGGTATTCCAGCTGTGGTCGGAGCCGCATTCTTTGCAGTTGTTGCTAAGAGTTTTGCAATGACAACCCTTGATTCAGCGATGAGGTTTACCAGGATCGCCTTTGCTGAAAGTGTGGATACTTTTGGTATGCCGGCATTTCTGAAAGATAAAACCATATCACTGATACCAGGGATAATAATCATTGCTTACCTGGCTGTTTCAGGCTATGGTATGGTTTTATGGCCACTTTTCGGTGCAGCTAACCAGATCCTGGCTGGAATTGCTTTGCTTGCTGCTGCAGTTTTTCTTAAAATGCTCAAGCGGCCAACCAAGCACTATATGATTCCTTTTGTTATTATGATTATTACCTCCATGGTTGCGATGGTTCACCAGATCTTTAGCAACTACATTCCTAACGGATTATGGTCTCTGGTCATAATCGGTGGGGTTGTTTTCCTTTGCGGGATTGGAATCATTATCATTGCATTTACCACATGGAATGAAATAGGGACAGAGCCGGCAACGGAGCTGAAATAAATTAAAAGCCTCTTTCCGCCTTTTTATGGCGGAAAGAGGCAATCTAATTGTAATTTTTACAAAGCTATAAACCTATAATGTTTATTCGTCATGTTTACTATGATGTGCTCTGCTTATGGGACAATCTGCTTCATAACCATCTAAAGAAAGTCTTTTCATAAAAATACCTTTTAATCCAACAGTCAACGAATCTGTTTTCTTTTCCAGGATACTTGCAACAAAGATCTGCAAACCATCCTGTTTAAATAAAACATGACTCGCTTTTTTTTCTTTCGGTTCGCCTCGATCGATAATTGCTTCAGTGAAGGAGCATCCCCCGCAGCAGCCTCCGCCGTAGCTGAAGATCCTCCCAATGGTTATTAAATTTATAGTTTTATTAGCAAGCAATTTACTTGTATAAACAATAGTTTTCAGCTAAGGTATTCTGGATATAGCAGCCTGAAAACCTATTATCAAAAAGAGAAGCTAGAAGTTAAAAAGCTTGACAACCCTCCTGCAAGTTATTATAATGAAATTAAATAGTTAGCCAAGGCAAACATTATATTTCTTATTGTATACCTCATTTAAGGAAGTAAACGATAATGACCAGAAGTGAATCAATTGAAATGTATCTCGAAACAATTTATATTCTTGAAGCCAGCCATGGTCATGCTCACATTGCTGATATTGCCAAAAATTTAGGTGTAACTAAACCAAGTGTGAGCAAAACTATGGATCAACTCAAGCAACAGGATTTGATTAACCAGGAAGTTTACGGACCAGTAACTTTAACTGAAAAAGGGAAGATAGTATCAAAACAAATATACAGAAAACATTGCTTAATCACTCAGTTTCTTGAAAAATCGCTAACTCTTTCACCGGATGAGGCTGATGAAAATGCATGCAGGATGGAGCACAGTATAACGGATGCTATGATGAAAGCGATTGAAAGTTATCTGGAAAAGTAAAATTCAAATAAGCTTTTAATAGGAGGTCAAGATGGAACTGGCTGTCGCAAATATTTTTCGCAAGAGCAGAGTTTCCGCTAAAAAAGTAAAAGTGGTAGATGGTCAACCTAATCTAACGCAGGCTGATATAAATAGTCCTTACATTATTAAAGGTATTGATGCAAAAGAAGATGGGATCAAGGAATTTCTATTTACCCTGGGCTGTTATGAAGGGGAAACAGTAACAGTGATTTCTGTATTAGCTGAAAACTATGTAATTAACATCAAGGATGCAAGATACAGCATCGATGAAGATTTGGCCAAAACAATACGGGTGTAACCGTTTTTAGCTGGGTATATATTTTTTAATTTAAAAGTTAGCTAGAGCTAACAATTGTTTGCCGAGGAGGACTATTATGCGTATTGCTCTTACAGGTAACCCCAATAGCGGTAAGACAACTCTGTTCAATGCCATCACCGGAAAGATAGGGTATGTTGGCAACTGGCCGGGAGTTACCATAGCTAAAAAAGAAGGTGAAATAAAAAAGACTTTGAACAAAAAAGGAAGCAGAATAGATGTTGTTGATCTTCCGGGAGCCTATTCACTATCACCTTTTACTTCTGAAGAAAGTATTACTAGTGAATTTGTAAAGAATGAAGGCCCCGATGTGATCATTAATATAGTTGATGCCACCAATCTGAGCAGAAGTCTTTATTTTACCACGCAGTTATTAGAATTAGGCATCCCTTTGGTTATAGCTCTAAATAAACGCGATCTGTTATATAATAAAGGAATTTCTATAAACAGTTCGAAGCTTTCTGTAAGACTTGGCTGTCCGGTTGTTGAGACAGCTTCTACTCAGGGCAGCGGGTTACCGGAATTGATTGAACAATCCATAGATGCCTCTGGTAACAAGCAGCCAGCCCCTTTTCAGAGGTTCAATGCTGATGTTACAGATCAGGCTGCTGCTGACAAGAATAAACACGAACGGTTTACTTTCGTTGACCAGCTGGTAAAAGAAGTCGAGATGCGAAAAGTATCCAGTAATAAACAAACCAGGCAGGATGCCGCTGACCGTATTATTGCCCACAGAATACTGGGAATCCTCATTTTTGCTACGGTGATCTATTTTGTATTCTCTATTTCTCAAACTTACCTGGGACCTTTTTTTGCGGACTATTTAGTCGACTGGATCGACAGTTTCTACGAATACGCGGCAGGCCTGATTGGGGCAGATGTATCCCCTGTGTTAAGCACACTGCTGTTAGACGGTATAATCGGAGGAGTAGGCGCTGTAATGGGCTTTCTACCCCTGATTATGATGCTCTTTTTTCTGCTGGCTTTGCTGGAAGACAGTGGTTATATGGCACGTGTTGCTGTCGTTATGGACCGTTACCTGAAGAAGGTTGGACTGTCAGGTAAATCAATTATTCCTATGGTTATTGGTACCGGTTGTGCTATTCCCGGTGTGATGACAACAAGAACAATCCGCGATGAGCGTCAGCGCCGAACGACTGCCATGTTGACACCATTTATGCCCTGCGGGGCTAAACTACCAGTCATCGCTCTTTTTGCAGGGGTGTTTTTTGGTGATGCGGCATGGGTTGGGACCTCGATGTATTTTGTAGCTATTCTAATCGTTGTGGTCGGTGCGCTGATTATTCAAAGGATTGCCAAAGAAGGCCCGGCAAAATCGTATTTTATTATGGAACTTCCGGATTACCGTCTGCCCAGTGTAAAGCGCGCGTTTACATCTATGATGTCAAGAGCAAAAGCTTTTATCATCAGGGCAGCAACTATCATCCTTGTTTGCAATGCGGCTGTTCATGTTATGCAATCTTTCACCTGGAGTTTTCAGGTTGTTGAATCCGGCCAGGAAAGCATGAGTATATTGGCTAGTATCTCAGGACCCTTCGCTTTACTTTTCATACCACTTGGTTTTGGAGCCTGGCAGCTTGCCGCAGCAGCTATTGCCGGTTTTATCGCCAAGGAAAACGTTGTAGGAACTTTGGCTGTGGTATATGGCATCACAAACTTTATCAATACAGAGGAATTTGAGTTGGTATCGGGGGGCGGAGAAGTAGCAGCCATTATGGGGCTTACTTCTGTTGCAGCTCTGGCCTACCTGATGTTTAATCTATTT
>JAHYJM010000152.1 GCA_019428945.1 Bacillota bacterium
GGCTGGTTATTGCCTCTGCTGCCGTTGTCTCGGTATTTAGTATAATAACAGCAATGCAATCAGAAATAAGCGCACAGCTGGCTGACATGGGTGCCAATATAATTGTTACTGCTGATAACGGGGAGCTCACTTTTCAATATGGCGGCATAACCATCCCTGATCTGGTTTACGACGCTGAATCCCTGACCGAAGCTGATCTTGAAATGATTGGCTCTGTTTCCGCAAGTACCGCGATAGTAGCTACGGCTCCCAGACTGATCAGTACGATGGTTTACGAAGGAAATAACCTGGTTGTTGCCGGCGTTCATCTGGAGAACGAATTTATCGTAAAACCCTGGCTTCGATTTCAAGAAGATAGCAGTCAAATTTTTGTTGAAGCCCCAGGCTTAAATTCAGAAGATCCAATCCCTATGGATTACCAAGCCCTCAATCTTGAAAGGATAACTGATGTTCCTCAGTTAACAGATAAGCAGGTTATCGCAGGCGCAACCGTATCTTCTCTACTGGGTCTAAAAGAGGGCAGCATAATTGAATTAAGCGATAAAAGATACACTGTAATTGCTATTCTTGAAGAAAATGGTCTGGCTGAGGATAGTCAGCTTTTTATGAATCTTGAGGAAATGCAGCGTATTTTGGGAAAACCAGGTGAACTGACTCTCATTGAACTCGCTGCTGATTTCGACCGTATCCCAGAAGAAAAAATTCTTACAGAACTTAAAACAGCCCTGCCACATGCAAGTATATCAGGTGTCAAACAAGCAGTAATGGGCAGAAATGAGCTTTTAAATTCACTTTCCCGTTTTGGTTTCTTTGCAGGTGCTTTAATATTCATAACAGGGATGGTGGTGGTGATGCTTACCATGTTTGCTTCTGTGAGAGAAAGAACAAGGGAGATCGGAATTTTCAGAGCTATTGGTTTCAGGGGTCTACATATCTTTAAAATTATTATTTCAGAAACTCTTATAGTGAGTACTATTGGAGGAGCAGCCGGATATCACATTGGACTGGCTGCTGCACGCATTATTGCTCCCACGCTTACCGGCGCCTCACTAAATAGTCCCTGGCAATTCACTTTATTAATTTCTGTAATTATAATAACAGCAATAACCGGAAGCCTGGCAGGCCTGGCTCCGGCATTAAAAGCCGCCAGACTTGAACCGGCAGAAGCTCTGCGCTTCATATAAATTATGGTATTATGAGCGGTTCATTCGACAGCAGCAGGAGATATACTCTATAATGGGAATAGAACTTTGCTTTTAAGAAGGTGTGTGATTTGATGAAATTCATCATTGAGGATAAAGTATTTGATATGTTGCCGGAAGTATGCTTTGGAGTAGTCGTTGCCCACAATATTGATAACAGCGCTAATAATCCTGAAATAATCTCTCTGATGGAAGAAGCGATCAATTCAACCCGCCTGAAATTTAATGAGACTAAGCCGAAAGAACACCACGACATACAACCATACAGGGAAGCTTTCAGAAAGATGGAGATCAACCCCAATAAATTTCCCTGTTCTGTCGAAGCTTTAGCTGCGCGTATCGTTAAAGGTGGTACCCTGCCGGACATTAACCCGGCAGTCAACCTGGTTAATGCTTTTTCTATTAAGTATACCCTGCCAATGGGCGCCCATGATCTTGATTCTACTTCAGAGGATATAGAGGTCCGTTTCAGCAGAAGTGGTGACAGCTTTATCCCATTCGGAGAAAAAGAACCGGAAATACTTGAATGTTGTGAGTTGGTTTATGCTGCCGGATACCATATCAAAACAAGAAAATGGATCTGGCGGCAGAGCGACTTCGGCAAGGTGACGGAAACAAGTAAAAATATTTTTTTTCCCATCGATGGCTTCGCCAACTACAATTATGATGAAGTCATAACTGCACGCAACGAGATGGCAGCCGATCTGGAAAAGTTTTTTAAATGTAAGGTCGAAAAATATTACCTGGACATAAATAATCGATCAGTTAAAATTTGGCAATAATTTTATTGAGGTATCGGCCATTTGCTTACTGATTAAGGTTTAGTGAAGGCGATGGAAATAAAGCTGAGGCGAGCAAATATTTCACTGCGGAATAAAAAGAATAACCAGTAATTTATTGAAGTTAAGAAACACCCGGTCCCCCACCCAGGAGTAAGTCAAGACTATTATAAAAATTACGGTCATCTTCTTTAGTACGTTTCCTGGGGCCCTTGGTCCTTCCTCCGGCACGGCGGAATCTGGCCTTTAGCTCCCGTTCTTCCAACATGAAATCAATATTATCAGGCCGGTATTCTCTGCCTGCCGGACTTAGCGACCTTACCTGTTTGCCAATAAGCATAGCCGCAAGACCCCAATCCTGAGTTATTGCAATATCACCTTTTTCGGCCAGGTTTAAAACCTTAAGATCAGCTTCCTGTGAGTCGGAGCCGACTGTAAGATGATGATCGGATTCAATATTGTGGTTGAAACTGGCTACTGTCCAGACAGGAACTGAATACTTTCGTCCGAGCTTCAAGCAAATCTGCAGGACTGTCTTAGGGCAGGCATCGGCATCAACGATAATTTTCATAACTTTTTTCCTTTTTGTCTATCAATGTTCATGATCATGGCAGCAGCCCTCCCGGGGAACCAGGAAATAGTGATTACCGCTTATAACTTCTTCAACTGGTAAGTGATAGATTTTTTCCAGGGTTTCACGACGCAACTGATCCCGGGGTGAACCGATCCCAACAACCTGGCCTTCCTGCATAAGAAGCACCCTGTGGGCATGCTGTATAACCAGGTTTGGATCATGAAGGGTGATAATAACGGCAAGATCACGCTTTTCCACCAGCCCACGCACCTGCTGTAACACCTGGTTCTGATTGCGAAAATCAAGATAGGTTGTAGGTTCATCAAGCAGAAGCAGGCCCGTTTCCTGGGCAAGTGAACGGGCAATAAGCACCAGCTGGCGTTCTCCACCACTGAGACGGTTAATATGACGATGGGCGAGGTGTGTAATACCCATATCAGCAATAGCTTTTCTTGCCACAGCAAGCGCCTCCGGGTCAGGAGTACCGAGAAACCCAAGGTGCGGGGTTCGTCCCATGAGAACCATTGTCTCAACATTATAGGGAAAGGTCGACTGGTGAATCTGGTGTACCACAGCCACCCGCCTGGCTCTCTCTGCCATAGCCATACCGGTTAGGGAAAGCCCATCTATATAAATCTTTCCTGCGGATGGTTTTAGCAGTCCACTGATACAACGCAGCAAAGTAGTTTTGCCGGAACTGTTTGGCCCGAAGAGAGCGAATATTTCTCCCGGGCTAACTTTGAAAGAAATATCATGCAAAGCGCTTTTTCCTTCATCATAGCTGAACGAAACATTTTCAACAATGACTCTATCTACCATGCCGACTCCCCCTTCTTCAACAGGTAGGCAAAGAAAGGCACACCAACCAGGGTAGTAATTACCCCCAGGGGAATTTCAAATTCAAAGAGAGTTCGGGCCAAGGTATCGCTGAGTAAAACAAAAGCCGCTCCCAGACTGAAAGAGAAAGGCATTACCGCCCTGTGATCGGGACCGACAATCATCCTGGCCATATGAGGCACCATCAGAC
>JAHYJM010000021.1 GCA_019428945.1 Bacillota bacterium
CTGCTCTGCTCTGCGTACTCTTTCTTCCATCGTTGATATTCGTGAATTATATTTCTGACGCAGTTTATCCATGGCAGCATCGCGCTGTTCACGGGCACTCTGCTGCAGACGCACCCGGAAATCTCTTTCTGATTCGCCCGGTTCGGAGGTCTGCTTAAAGTTTTTGCTCTGCATCAGCTCGAGGATTTCATTGCGGTAGAGCCAATCTACAAACTCACGTGACCACTTTGTAAAATTTTTTGAATCGGCAGCGCTGGCAGGCAGTTCTTCAAAAATTGCACCTCTTACAGGAGCGCTATCCAGCGCTGAAAGATCAAGATTGAGCTTAAGAGCCTGACTCCAGTCCACAGCAAAGATATCATCTGTTATTGGTGTGGCTAAAAGCAATTCACGACTTTTACGCAGGTTAATGCGATCATTGATAAATGCCATCTGTGCGCTGCCAAGCGCCATTGGACGATATACTATAGTTTCACCGGCGCCACCTCTGCCACTGACAGGTATAAATGCCTGGTTAATCCCGGGAGGCAGTATGGGTGCATTGGAATCAGAAACAGGAAGCGAACCAGTCTGTGCATGTGTTGCGGCAGTCTCAGGGGTTGCCGGAAGTTCTGCAGGCATTTCCTGCTGCTGGACGGCTGCCGGTGTAAAAGGCTCGGGAGTAGCAACCGGATCCTGCTTTGACATTACCGCACCTGTAAGCTTTTCACGCTGCGGATCCATGAGTTCTTTAATCTGGTTCCGGGTTAGCGGTCCCCGTAGGTAAGACATGCACCACCTGGTTTCAAATAATACCGGATTATCCTGGTGGACGTTGTTCATCAGAAAAACTCTTTGCCCCAATCCCGAAATAGTCTGCTCCATGGCTTTACGATCGAACTTCATGCCCTGGGTTGAGGCTGCGCCTGAAAGACCGTCAATAAGTCTCATTTTATCGCGTTCGGTTTGCAATCTCCCGACAAACCATGTTCCTGTGTTAGCCAGGCCTTTGTAGTCAAGGTCAACCGGATTTTGAGTAGTAAGCATTATTCCTAAGCCGAATGCCCTGGCTTGTTTTAGGAGAGTTAACAGCGGTGCCTTGGATGGCGGATTGGCTACGGGTGGGAAGAAGCCGAATATTTCATCCATGTAAAGTAAAGCCCGCAGACTGGTAGTTCCCGATTGTGAACGGGTCCAGCTCAGGATTTGGTTTAAAAGCAGTGAAACAAAAAACATTCGCTCATTATCTCCCAGATGGGCAATCGAGAATATTGACATTTTTGGCTTACCTGCAGGAGTATGGAGCAGGCTTCCAATATCAAGTGATTCTCCATGCAGCCACCCGGCGAAACTTGGTGAAGCAAGCAGATTGTTGAGTTGAGAACTTAAGGTAAAGCGATCTTTCGAGGGGTAAAATGATTCAAGGTTCATTACCCCTACCTGGCTAAAGGGTGGACTCTGAATGTTCTGTATCAGTGAGGCCAGGTCAAGATCGCGGCCCTGTTGCCAGGCATTACTGAGAATATTTGAAATCAGGATGTGCTCGCGACTGTTAATCGGGTCGGCAGATATACCAATCAGGCCGAGTAAGCTACTGGCAGTACCGCTTACCCTGTCCTGCAGCAGTTCTAAATCTTCGATAATTGCCGGCGCCGGAGCAGCAAATGAATCAAGAATTGAAACAGGAATACCGGCAGTGCTTCCCGGCGTATAAATCACGAATTCAGCTGAATTTTTCAGAAACCTGATTCGTTCTCCATTCTGGTCCCATGAAGCAAGGCCATTGCGCCAAAGTTCAGCCTGCTTGGCGGCATATTCATCAGGAGCCAGATTTTTTTTACGGGCGTCATCCTCATTGATCCATGGTCTGAAATCTTCCGGGCGCAGCTCGGGAAATGTTAGCAGCAGATTTGTCAAGTCGCCCTTGGGATCAATGATAATTGCCGGGATGTTGTCAAGCGCCGCCTCTTCAAGCAGGGCAACGCAAAGTCCGGTTTTTCCGCTTCCCGTCATCCCTACACATACCCCGTGAGTTACCATATCCTTCGAGTCATAAAGCAGAAGCCCTTCTCCCCGCTTTTTTTCAGCCGGATCGTAGGGTCGTCCCAGGTAGAATACACCTAACTTTTCGTAGTGCTCCACTATGACACGCTCCCTTCCGCGGCCCTGGAAGCTGCCGCTGTTTAATCAAGTTTTATCTTAATCAATAGATATATTAAACACAGTGGTTGATTATCCTGCAACATGCATATTCTTTGGCAGTTCCGGCATACTTATTATTGACATGAACTGATTATTTGATTAAACTTAAAACATAGATTTCCTATTATAATAGTAGAAATAAAAATATTTGTATTAACGGGAGGTTGAAAATGAAGATAGCTAAAGACGTGACAGCGTTAATCGGCGCAACGCCAATGATTTATCTTAACAGGGTTACATCGGGCTGCAGGGCAAGAATTGCTGCTAAACTTGAATCTTATAACCCCGGGGGAAGTGTAAAAGACCGGATTGGTTTAAGTATGATCGAAAGAGCTGAAAAAGAAGGTATTATCGGACCGAATACAGTCATAGTTGAACCGACCAGTGGCAACACAGGAATTGCTCTGGCGATGATAAGTTCTGCCAGAGGATACAGGTGCATTCTCGTTATGCCTGATACAATGAGCAATGAACGAAGGGTTATGCTCAAAGCACTCGGCGCAGAGCTTTATTTAACCCCTGGGGAGAAAGGTATGAAAGGCGCTATTGAAAAGGCCGGAGAACTGGTTGATTCCAACAATAATTATTTTATGCCCCTGCAATTTTCCAACCCTGCTAACCCGGAGGTTCACTATAAAACAACTGGTGAAGAGATTTGGGCTGATACGGATGGTAATGTAGATATTCTCGTATGCGGAGTTGGCACCGGTGGTACTGTTACCGGGGCAAGTTGGTTTTTAAAAGAACGTAAACCCTCATTAAAAACTATAGCTGTCGAGCCGGATGAATCGGCAGTGCTATCGGGTCACAGCCCCGGCCCTCATAAAATACAGGGTATTGGAGCAGGATTTGTTCCCGAAATATTACAGATTGATCTCGTAGATGAAATTATCAGGATAAAAAGTGAAGATGCCTTTGCAATGACGCGTAGGCTAATTAAGGAAGAAGGACTTCTTGTTGGTATTTCTTCAGGAGCAGCCTGCGCAGCAGCGCTTGAAGCTGCTGAAAAACCTGAAAATAAAAATAAATTAATTGTAACAGTCTTCCCGGATCTGGCCGAACGTTACATATCAACTGCCTTATTTGCAGACAGTTAAGAGCTTAAGGTTAAACAATTGATGATGACGAGGTGAACGAATGCAGCTTTCAACAAAAGCCCGTTACGCTTCAAGGGCGCTGGTTGAATTGGCCCTTCAATATGGAGAAGAACCTGTCAAGCTTAAAGATATTGCCGCCCGCCAGGATATATCCCTAAAATATCTTGAGCAGGTTATGTTTCCTTTGAGGGTATGCGGTTATGTAAAGACTCAAAAAGGAAGCAAGGGCGGTTATATTCTAGCCCGCCCGCCGCAGGAAGTAACACTGCTTGAAATTATTGAATGTGTTGAGGGTTCAGTAGCGCCTGTTGAGTGCGCAGATAATCCGGATTTATGTAAACGTTCTGAACGATGTTGTACCCACCATGCGTGGATAGGGCTTAAAGATGCAATTACCAGGGAACTGGGTAAAATATCACTGGCAGACTTGGCGGGTAAACACCTGCTTTTAAATAAAGATTAGGTTATATCAAATCGTTGTGGCTTCTCAGGTATATTTAAAATTGATAAATTTAACCGGCTCTTTTAATCTATGAGCCGGTTTTGAGCCGGAAAAGTGAATTCTTATGACAGAATAAATTATTACCGAAATAAGGGGACAGGCACACAGAGGTACCCGGGTATAATTTGCCCGGGCATTTTATATTTTTATAAGAGCCTGCTATGGGCAGTATAAATCCTTCAAATAAGCCGGTAATTACGCTATTATATTCATTAAGGTAACTATTTGCCGGAACTGCGGTAAAAAAATTTATGCGGGAGGTTAACCGTTATGAAAGTTATGTTTTCAGGAGTAAGCGTGGAATGCATTTCAGGTGATATAGCTGCACAGGCTGATATAACAGCTGTAGTTAATGCTGCGAATGCTCAACTGCGTCCAGGTGGGGGTGTTGCCGGAGCTATTCACCGGGCAGCCGGCCCCGGCCTTGAAGAGGAAAGCCGGACACTTGCACCCATAAAGCCCGGAGAGGCGGTGATTACCGGTGGGCATAATCTGCCTAACCGTTATGTCATTCACTGTCTTGGCCCAGTTTATGGGGCAGACAGGCCGGAAGAAAAATTTTTATCAGATTGCTACAGGAATGCTCTTAAACTTGCAGAAGAGCATGGGATTGATTCAATTGCTTTTCCTTCAATTTCGACCGGCGCTTTTGGTTACCCGATGAAAGCTGCGGCAGAGGTGGCATTTCATACGATCAAAGAGGCGATTACCTCATTGCGGAAAGTTAAGTTAATTCGCTTTGTTCTATACGGGAAGGATGCGCTTGTCTTACATGAAGAAGTGGCAAGTAAAATCCTCAGCGACTGATACATTGAGATGAAAATAAAATGGGCAGGTTTTTGTCCACTTTTCTAGAATGAATACGAGATTAACCTTAGCGGTAATCTTCAAAATGCAGAACCTCTTTGAAAAAAGCACGATTATTTTTAATATCTTGAAAAGCGGGTGATAGAATATATGGCGGTAGAAATCAAAGCAATTGAGAATGCAATCAGGGTTATTAAGATTGAAATAGATCCGGTGGACCAGAAAAGGCTTCACGGTGAACTAAACAGGTTCCTGGATTGGCTCGAATCCCTTGAAGCAGTTGATACTGCTGGTGTTGAACCGATCCGGTTTGGTCATAACGTGGTGAACTCGCTTCGGGATGACCAGGCTGCAGCAGGTGACTTAAAAGAAGTAAGAAAAGCGGCGCCAAACTTTGATGATGGTTTTTACATGGTGCCCCCAATTATCGAATAATCAAATTGAGGAGGTACAATGTGAACTATTTTGATCTGACTGCAGTTAAAGCGGCGGAAGCTGTCAATAACAAAGAAATATCAGCCCGCCATCTAATCGAAAATATTTTGGAACACTGCATTGACTTAAATAAAAAACTTAATACATTTACCTATATAGCTGGCACCGAAGCTTTAGAACATGCGGATTCCGTTGATCAGAAAATAAATAGTGGATACAGTATGCCGCTGGCTGGAGTTCCAATTGCAATAGGAGATAATATTGCTTATAAAGAGATGCCTGCAGGACTCGGGTCTGGGGCTTTCAGGGATTATAAACCTCCTTTCAGCGCAGCGGCTGTTGAAAAACTTATCGGGGCCGGTGCTGTTGTTATAGGCAAGACAAACACAGGAGACATGGGTATTGCTTTAAATAAAGCCTTATCACCTGCAGGTCCTGCCCTGAACCCCTGGAATATTAACAGGATTTCAGAAAGCGCCGGCGCTGCTGCATTGGCTGTCAGGCAGTGTATGCTTATTCTGGAAAGTGACAGTGAAGGAGCATTGAGACAGGGGGCTGCTACCTGTGGTGTATTCGGCTTGCGCCCTACGCCGGGAAGAATTTCACGGTATGGGCTTAATATATGCTCTGGTTCTTTCGATCAGGTCGGGCTTGCTGCCGCTGCTGTTGCTGATGTCAGCTTAGCTTTTCAGGCAGTCGTAGGGTATGATGAGCGCGATATACTTACATCAGTCAGTCGGGAAAGCCGGGTTAAGTCTGAACCGGGTAAAATACCTAATGAAATTAAGCTTGCATTTTCTCCTGAATCTTTTGATCTCATTGATCCGATTTCGGCTGAAAAGCTCAGCCAGTTTCGTGAACGCTGCTCAAGTCATGGATTTATTCTGGTTGAGACTCCACTAAAGCTATTAAATAATGCATTGAAGGCATTTTATGTAATTACTTATGCCGAAACGTCTTCAACTTTTGCCCGTTTCGACGGGATTCGTTATGGTCGGGCAGCCGAAGCTGATAATCTTGAAGATTTATATTATAAAACCCGCCGTTTAACCTTTGGACATGAGGCACAGCGGCGCTCGGTTTTTGGCACCTATTTACTCAGTAAAGGTAACTTTGAGCATTACTACCAACAGGCTCTGAAAGTATGGTCACTGGTAAAACAGGAATTTGCAGAAACCATGAGTAATTGCGATTTCCTGGTGCTTCCTACAGTAAAAAGTACTGCTTTGAAAGAAAGTGAAGACAGCGACTTTCTGAAGCTACTGGACGAGGACATATTTACTGCTCCGGTTACCATGACCGGTCTTCCTTCATTAACGCTGCCGGCGTGGAGGGAAAATAATTTCCCTGCAGGTATCCAGCTGATCGGCCATCCATTCAGTGATGAAATGTTGATTAATATTGCAGATATAATTAAAGCAGAGATTGAATATCCAGTACCAGGTAATTCTGAAGGGGAGGCAGGCTAATATGTCATATGAAGTAGTAATCGGACTGGAAGTACATGTTGAATTACATACGCAAAGTAAACTGTTTTGTGCCTGTCCAAATCGTTTTGTGCCCGATCCTAATGTGAATACATGTTCCGTTTGCCTCGGTTTTCCGGGCGCGCTTCCACGTTTGAACAGTGAAGCAGTTAGCCTGGCCCTTCTGGCATCGCTGGCTTTAAACTGTGAGATTGCCAGTATCAGTTATTTTGACCGTAAAAACTATTTTTACCCTGACATGCCGAAAGGTTACCAGATATCCCAGTACTTTGAGCCAATAGGAAGAAATGGTCATATTGATATTGAAGATGATCGGGGTGAACTAAAAAGGATTTGTATCGGCAGGGTGCATATGGAAGAAGATGCCGGTAAACTAGTTCATTCTTTGGCCGGGGATGCCTCAATGGTTGACTATAACAGGGCCGGAGTACCGCTGATTGAGATAGTAACCGAGCCTGACCTGCGTTCTTCGGGAGAGGCGAGAAGGTACCTGGAAAAATTAAAAGGTATCCTGGAGTATGTCCGTGTTTCTGATTGTAAAATGGAAGAAGGAAGCCTGCGTTGTGATGCCAATATATCGCTGAGGCCAATGGGCAGCACCATTTTGGGTAGTAAAACAGAGTTAAAAAATATGAACTCTTTTAAAGCGGTTGAAAAGTCGCTTGAACACGAGATAAGAAGGCAAAAGAAAATTTTGGATAGCGGCAGCCATGTTATAACCCAAACCCTGCGCTGGGATGATAATAGCCAGCAGACAATTGCCATGCGCGGTAAATTACAGGCGCATGATTACCGTTGTTTTACAGACCCCGAGCTGGCTCCGATCGAGCTTACAGAAGCTGAAATTGAAAAAGCCAGATCCAGCCTGCCCGAAATGGCTGAAGCTAGAGCATGTCGCTTTGTTAAAGAGTATGGGTTACCCGATTATGATGCCAGGGTCCTGACTGCTTCAAGGAGTATGGCCGATTATTTCGAGAACTGTCTTAAGCTCTATGACAACCCTAAATTGGTTAGCAATTGGGTTATGGGAGAACTTACTGCCAGGCTGAATAGTACCGGTCTTGATATTGAACAATGTGCTTTTCTGCCGGATCACCTGGCAGAGCTTCTGAATATGGTTGATGAGAATGTAATAAGCGGAAAAATCGCTAAAGATGTATTAGATAAATCTTTTGAGAAAGGAAAATCACCGCGTCAGGTTGTTGAAGATGAAGGGTTGCTTCAAATATCCGACCAGTCGGAACTTGAAACAGTAATTGACGTTGTCATTGCAGGTAATCCAGAGAGCGTCGATAATTATCTCGGCGGTAAAACAAAGGCGATCGGTTTTTTGGTAGGCCAGGTTATGAAAGAAACACGGGGAAAAGCTAATCCGCAGCTTGTGAATGAACTTTTAGTGAAAAAATTACAGGAACAACAGTCTCAGCATTAGTTTTAAAGGGCCGGAATTACCGGCCCTTCTGTGATTTAATGTTTTTTAATCAGTTGATTTTTTAATAAAACGCCGGTAAATGAGCACGTTAAGTCCCATTACGTAAAGCAGACCAATCCAGAAATAGAGATTATAATTTAAATAAACGGAGCTTTCGCCGCGGATTATAGCGGCGATTATTTTTGCCGGCCAGAATGCTGGAACAATGCCAAAGAAGAGTTCTTTCACATCATGAAAGAAGAGCGATATTATAGGCAGAATAATAACTATGCCGACCAGCTTCATCATGGCAAAACCCTCAATCTTATTACTGGCAAAAATGTTTATTAATAAGCCGGTAAAAGGTGCGCTCAGTGAGGCAAGAAAAGCTATTAACAACAAATCTTTTACTGGTATGTCGCTGATTGCGGCAAACCACATTATGAATAATGAAGCGGCAAAGGAGAATAAAAAGACAATGATTAGCCGGAAGAGCATAAAAAAGTTTAAAGTCAGTGGGGTAACCCTGATTGAGTCCATGATATGGTCATCACGGTCATCAAGAATAGAAAAACCGATTACAGCGCCATAAGCAACCGGAGTGATCAGGGCTAAAACAGCCAATATAATATCGGCATTAGCCTCAATACTGAAATCACTGTTTTCGGCAATGGCCGGCAGGGCATATCTCCCAATTATACCGAACAGAATCGGGTAAAAAATCATAAAACGGGTCATCGGGTCTCTAAGCCATTTTTTAATCTCACCACTTATGAAAAGCAAATACATGCTAAACTCCTCCTTCCCTTGCGGCAAAGGAATCAAACAACCGTAAGACAAATACAAAAAGAATAACTGATCCTATCCCCAGGTAGGCCAAAGCGTAAATCAGGTCGCCGCTTTCCACGTTGCCGGTCGAAGCATTCAGCAGTGTCATAGCTGCTGTGGTTGGAGCCAGGTAGACTGCTTTGTCAAAAAGTTCATGATTAATTATCCCTGTATAAACAAGTAAAGTTGGCATAAAAAAGATGAAGAGGTACTTCATCATGTTTACCAGGAGGCTTGTAAAGTCCCGTGAATAGTAAGAGAGGATAAAGCCGATCTGGGCATGGAAAAAAGCAACGAGGATTACCGCACTGAGAAGTCCGATTAAACTAAGATTTATGTCCTTGAACAGAAGAGCATAAATATATAATACAATCAGGGTCAGCACACTTGAAGTTACAGTGACAACCACTTTTGATAACAGATAATCAGTTTTACTGATTGGCGAAACCAGTATTGCCCGCAAACTGCCTTCCTGCTTTTCAAAAAAAATAGTTACTCCCACCATCAAAATTGCCATTGAGGTCGCATCAACAAAGATCAGCAGGGGAAATATAAAGGTGATATCCGGAATCTCGGTCAGATAAAGGATCCCGATCCAGATTAGGGCTACCACTACACTGGCAGCAGCAATTTTATATTCCACCATCCTTTTTAATTCGCCAACTAGCAGAACCAGGAAATTAGGCATAGCTCTCCACCCCGGTTACCTTGATAAAGATATCGTCAAGGGTCGTTTCCTTGCTGTGCATACTGACAATCTTTTCATTTCTGACCAGTTCAAAGAATTCGTTATTTTTACTGAGGGTTTCCATCTCAAATGATTTTTTCTGGAGATTGTCTCCTTTAACATATGTAATTTCTACGCTGCTCTCACCGTATTTACGCTTAAGGCTCTGGGGAGTGTCGGTTTCGACAATTTTGCCATTGGCCATAAATGCAACGCGGTCGCACAGTTCATCGACATCGTTCATCAGGTGAGTGCTGAGAAGAACAGTGCCGCCTCCCTCGCGGTATTCCTTGATCAGGTTTTTCAGAATACGCGCATTTGCGGGGTCAAGCCCGATTGTCGGCTCATCGAGAAACAGCATCACCGGGTTGTTTAACATCGCCCGTACAAAGTTTAAGCGTATTTTCATTCCCTTGGAGAACTCGCTAACTTTTTTCTTTCGGTCTTCAAAAATACCTAAGCGTTTCATCAATGTATCTGTATCAGCCTGGTTCTTATAAAGTTTTTTGAAGAAATTGATATTTTCCTCAGCCGTTAGTTTTGAAAAGTGAACCGGCACCTCAAAACCTACTCCGACCTCCTGGTAGTAATCCTTGTCGTATATCTTCAGATCGCGGTTGCGATAATAAATACTGCCTTCAAAGTCGGTTAGTAGTTTTACCATTATTTTCTGGGTGGTGCTTTTACCAACACCGCTTGGCCCGAGCAGTCCAAAAATCTCACCCTGCCTGATATCAAAGTTCATGCCTCTAATCGTCATTTCACGGTTTCGGGGATATTTGTAGCTCAGATTTCTAACCTCGAACAATTGGCATACCTCCTCTTCCGGTACAAAAGGCTTTTATTTGTTACTCCTATTATATGCTCCAATGTCAGATTTGTCCTCTATTGCCAGCTTAAATTTCCATCTTGGAAAAGCGGTAACCTGCCAGCAAAATCATCAGTAAAATTAAAATTGTTGTTACTGCCATTGGCCAGGTCAGATCGGCTGCTGTTGCCGTGCTTTCAAGCAGCGGTTTCATCAGGGATAGTAAAGTGTTGGGATAAAAGTTAGCGGCATCCGAATTGGTAATCAGCATATTTATGATGCCGCTCAGGAAAAAAAGAAGCAGGGTTGGGCCGCCGGCAAGCAGCGGTGTTTTTAGCAGGGTTGAAAAAGTAAATGTGATCGTGGCTATATAAATTGTAAATACAAGAAGGCAGATTGTTGCCAGAATCGATCCATTTAAGGCTGCCTGTCCGAGGAGACTCATTGTATAAAGATAAGCCAGGGCGCTGCAGGCAATCAGGCCAATTATTATAACACTGTAGAGGGCAAGCAGCTTTGCTGCAAGGTACTGCCACCTGCCGATCGGTTTACTGAGCAGCCAGCCTGTAACACCATTTTCTTTTTCACGGGCAACCATACCCATTGCCATGAATATGAGCACCATTATGCCTATCTGTGATACATCAGAGAGATAAGACAGGAAAGCTGCTTCCGGGGTTGGATCCGGCATAATTATTTCCATACCGGTTGCGAAATAACTAATTATTTCATTCATATATTTAAGCATAAGGGGGTCTAAAATTGCGAAAAAAAGTAATATCAGCAGAAATGCGGGATAGCGAAAACTACGCCAGTTTGATCGCAGTTCCTTTAAAAAAAGCACGGTCATCTCGCCACCTCCCCATGGTGGCTTTCTTCAAGAATCTTAAAGAAGGCTTCTTCGAGATTGGTGCGGTTCTGCGTAAACTCAGTTACAATAATACCCTGGCGGATCAATTCCGGCAGCAGCTCTTCAGGTATTGCAGATGAGCGACCCGGTTCTGAAACTACAAGCAATTTACCAAGCTGCGGTATAATTCTACTTACTGATTGATTTTTCAAGATCAACTTCGCAGCCCGGTCTGCATGTTCCGGTCTTACTGTTACCAGGTATTGTTCAACAGCATAGCGATTTAAAAGGTCATTGATTCCGGCATCGAGCAGCTTCCGTCCCCGGTCGATAATGGTAACATAATCGCATACTCTTTCAACATCGTCCAGGATGTGGCTTGAGAAGAATACTGTTGCCCGGCCTTTCAGTTTAATGATTAATTCAAGGACACGTCTCCGTCCTTCAGGGTCAAGTGCTGATACCGGTTCATCAAGAACCAGCAGTTCAGGTTCTGTTAAAAGAACAGCCGCTACGCCCAGGCGCTGCTGCATCCCCCGGGAATACGCGCCCACCCTGCGACCGGCAGCATCATCAAGCTGAAAATATTTAAGAAGGCGATCGATGCGTTCATTCTTTTTTTCCCGGTCGAGTTTGTATATATCGGCTACCAGATGCAGCGCTTCTCTTCCTGTTAACCCTTCAGGGAAAACCGGATCCTGGGGCAGATAATTCAAATAGCGCAGGAAATTATGTTTGCTTCCGAAGTACAGCGGTTCACCGAGAACTTTCACCCGGCCGGTCGTTGCGGGAATCAAGCCCAGGATAACTTTAATTGCTGTTGTTTTTCCCGCACCGTTTGGCCCCAGAAACCCATGAATGCTGCCGCGTTTTACATAAAAATCAACATTATCAAGCGCCTTGTGACCTGGAAATTCTTTGGTAAGCCCCCTGGCTTCAATCGCGTATCCTTTAATTTTATTCCTCTCCCCTGCCAAAAACCAGATAGATGATCGGGCCGAAAATATTGACAAGAAGAACGATCAGAGCCCAAGCCCACTTTGGCAGGGCTTTAACTGTTTTTCGCCTGATCAGGTCAATTATAGCCCAGGCTGCCAACAATAACTGAAATACCAGAAGCGGCCAGAGCATCAATAAAAGATCGGATATCTCCTGCATTTATGTAACCTCCAAACTCTATATGTTAACTTCATGATAAGCCCAGTCAAGCCACTGCATGGCCAGGGCAAGATCGCTTTTATCTACGGTTGCGCCGCACCAGAAGCGTAATCCGGCAGGAGCATCGCGGTAAGAAGCGATATCAAAAGCTGCTTCCTCAGCAGCGAGAAGCTTAACAACTGCCTTGACTTTTTCAGGTTCCAGATCAAGGGTCAGGCAAACACTTGTATTCGAACGTATCGCCTCGTTTTTAGCTAAAAATTCGATCCACTCGTGTTCAGTAACAAACTTTTCTATCACTTTAAGATTGTCCATGCTTCTTTCAATCAACGTCGGCAGTCCGCCAATTGTTTCTGCCCATTTAAGAGCGTCAAGGTAATCTTCAGTGCAGAGCATTGAAGGGGTGTTGATTGTTGATCCTTCAAAGATATCAACCATTAACTTACCCTTTTTAGTCAACCTGAAGATCTTTGGTATCGGTCGGGCAGGAGTAAATTCTTCGAGTCTCTTTACAGCACTTGGTGACAGGATAATCATTCCGTGTGCAGCTTCGCCCCCCAGAACTTTTTGCCATGAAAAGGTAGTAACGTCAAGCTTTTCCCAGGGTAATTCCATGGCGAAAACAGCAGAGGTCGCATCACAGAGGGTAAGGCCGGTGCGGTTATCGGGAATAAAATCACCATTTGGCATTTTTACCCCGCTGGTTGTTCCATTCCAGGTAAAGACAACATCATGATCAAAATTAACACTTTTCAGATCGGGCAGTTCACCGTAACCGGCGAAAAAAAGGTTAACGTCATTTAGCTGAAGCTGCCCGGTTATATCGTCTGCCCAGGTTTTACCAAAAGATTCAAAGTAAATAACATCTACAGGTTTGCTGCCCAGCAGATTCCACATGGCCATCTCGAAAGCCCCGGTATCAGAAGCTGGAACTATACCGACCAGGTAATTTTCAGGTAATCCAAGTATGGCTTTTGTTTTTTCTATAGCTTTTTGCAGGCGCTCTTTGCCGATATTGCTGCGATGTGATCGGCCCAGAGGGGCACCTTCAAGAGCTTCCAGCTTATACCCCGGGCGTTTTGCGCAGGGGCCTGAAGAAAAGTAGGCTTTGACAGGTTTTTGCTTTGGTTTGGGATTCATGGGGTTATTCCTCCAGATAATAAGGTATATACAAGTAATATATCCTAGCTGAATTAAGTTGTAAACGCTGCTTCGACTCTTTGTTAAAGAATTCCCATGAGATCCAGTCTTGGTAGCCTGTTCAAAATGTGTATTGTATAAATCTACAGATATTTTATGTATTACGCAATTATTTGAAAAGTTCTTATATTTTAAGCTCTGACTAACAGGTCGGTATGTTATAATAGATATACCTTACTGAGAAACTTTATCATTTAAACATAATGTTTTAGCCACTTGGTAATTAGCTGTAAGCCTGCTATTGATTTTTTTCATCAATTAAAGGTTGGGAGGTCACCTGGTTTGTTAAAAAGCAAATTTATGCTAACATTTCTGCTGCTAAATTTAATTATTAGCGGTTGTTCTGCTGACAGCAGAGAGACTTTTATAGATGAACCCGGTCTGAAGGTGGTTACAACAATATATCCAGTGCAGGATATAATTGAGAACCTGGGGGGAGATCTGATCACGACAGATCACATCTTGCCTGCGGGGGCTAGCCCACATACATATGAACCGACTGTGGAACAGGCCAGGTTGATTAGTGATGCAGATCTCTTTGTCTATATTGGTGCTGGTCTTGATGAATGGGCTGTAAGTATGGCTCAAACTGCGGGAACCAGTTTGGTGTTGATCGATCTTTCAGCAGAGGTGAATCTTCTTGAGGCAGCTTCTAATCACTTACATGAAAGCGATGAAGATACAGATCATGAATGCACGGACGAGTATGAAGGTGAAGAAGGTATTTTGAACGATTGTGAGCATGAACATGGCCCGGTAGATCCTCATTTCTGGTTGGATCCACTCCTAATCCGAGACCATGTTTCACCGGCAATCACTTCAGCTCTGATAGAACTCGCACCAGAAAACAGAACTGCTTTTGAGCAATATCTTGTAGATTATCAGGGTGAATTGGGCCAGCTTCATGAGGATATTGAATTGGGTTTATCAAGCATTACCGATAATAAATTTATATCTTTCCACTCAGCATGGCGGTATTTCGCCGAGCGCTATAACCTTAAGGAGGTTGCTGTTATTGCATATTTTCCGGGACAGGAGCCTTCTGCTGGATGGCTGGCAGGGTTGGTCGGTTTAATAGAAACAGAAGGTATTAATGCAATATTTGCCGAACCGCAATTTCCGACTGCCCTCGCAGACAGAATTGCTGAAGAAAGCGGAGTCGATGTCTTACTGCTTGATCCTATCGGAAGTGATAATGTGGAGGGTAAAGACAATTATATTTCGCTGATGCGTTATAATCTGGAAATTATGATAGAAGGCTTGGCACAGTAATTCTGGAGATATTAATCCGACTGACTTATTTTTAATCAATCATGATCGATATGAATGAAAACCCGGAGGTCTTATGATGGAGAAGATTGTTAATGCCGATAAACTCTCTGTGCTGCTCGGTGGGAAAAGGGTTTTGGAGGAGATAAGCTTTTCCACGCTAAGTGGGCAGCTGACTGGAATTATCGGGCCCAATGGCGCTGGAAAAACAACTCTTCTTAAGGCTATGCTGGGGTTGGTTAAGCTGGAAACAGGTGAACTCACGGTCCTGGGTGTATCGAACTCTTCTCTCAAAGATGTCCGATCCAGAATAGGTTATATGCCTCAGCTTCAGTCATTCGAAAAACGGTTTCCCCTTTCTGCTGCAGATGTAGTTGCTACAGGTCTGCTTTCTCCGAAAACGCTGCTGCGTCGACAGCCAGACTCAAAGGACAGAATCAGGGAGGCTCTTCGCTCAGTTAGCATGGAAAGTTTTGCACAGCTACCCTTTCAGGATCTTTCGGGCGGAGAACAGCAGCGTGTTTTGCTTGCCCGTTCAATCGTGCGTAAACCGGAGTTGCTCCTGCTTGACGAACCAAATTCCGGTCTTGATTTTCCCTCGCAACGCTTGTTTATGGAGCTTCTGACCAGATTGAAAATAGAGGAAAACCTTGCCATTATTCTTGTTTCACATGACATTGTCTCTGTAGCATCATTTGCAGACCAGCTTGTATGTATAAACAGAAGTATGCATATTCATGGCCAACCGGCCCATGTTTTACAAAGTACCCACCTTGACGAAGCATATCGCTGCCAGTTTGACCTCTTAAGCGGTTCAGCAGGTAAAGGAGGGTGCGATAATTGAGCGAAATACTGGCCTACAGTTTTATGCAGAGAGCTCTTTTGGCTGCTGTTCTTGTCGGACTGCTCTGTTCAACGCTCTCTTTCTTCGTAGTTCTTAAAAAACTTTCATTTCTTGGTGCCGGGATCTCTCATACCGCCCTGGGTGGCATTGCAATCGGGCTTGTAACCGGTATTGATCCGATATTGACCGGGTCAATATTTGCCGTGGGCACAGCGATGAGTACCGGTTATATAAGCCGTATCGGCAGAATTGGCGAGGATACTGTAATCGGTATTTATTATGCAACCGGTATGGCGTTGGGAATTGCTCTGATCAGTTCATTTAAAGGTTATTACCCTGAACTTTTTGCCCTGCTCTTCGGTAATATACTTTCAGTGACTGCTAAAGATCTTATCTTTATGGCTCTGGTCCTGGTTTTGGTGTTATTTTTCGTTGTGCTATTCTTCAGAGAACTTTTGGCTATATGTTTTGATGAAGAGATGGCTATAGCCGGAGGACTGCCTGTTACCTTTATCTACATGGGACTTCTTGCTTCTATGGGTCTGACGATAATGGTTTCAATTCAACTGGTTGGGGTTGTGCTTGTTGCCGCCCTGGTTGTAATTCCCGGCGCTATTGCCAACCGTTTGAGTAAAAATTACAGGATCATGCTGTTTATGTCGCTAATCGTTGGTCTCGGGGGAAGTATCGGCGGACTCTTTATTTCATATTTCTTTCCTGTGCCCCCGGGTGCAGCAATAGTCTTGATTTTGGCATTTCTATTTGCGCTGGCAATGGTTATTAAACCTTTAATTGAAAATCTTTGCGGATACCGGAAGAATTAATCTCTCAAGATTAAAGTAACAGGAGAACGAAATAAAATGGAAGAGAAATGTCTTTTGATATTAACAGACAAAATAACTAAAAACAGCTATAAACTTACCGGCCCCCGCCTGGCTATTCTTGATTATCTTGCCCACGAGAAAGGTCATCACGACATTATGGATATCTATGAAAAAATCAGGCTAAAGAATGAGAGTATTGGTATGGCTACTATATATCGGACAATCGATCTTTTCCTGGAGCTTGGCATAGTCAGGGTACTAACCCTGAAAAACAGCCAGCCTTGCTTTGAGATTAACTGGCCCGATGATCACCATCATCATTTGGTTTGCACAGAGTGTGGTCACATCATAGAGTTTGGCAGTTGTAATTTTAAATTGATTGTGGGGGAAATTGAAAAAGTAACCTGCTTCAGAGTTGAAGAGCACACCCTTGAAGCTTATGGCTTATGCCCCAAGTGTGCTCAGAGCAGAGACGTTTATTCAACTGAAAAGATGTAGTAATAAATCGGTTGGCCCCCATACTGCGGTTCTATTTCATGGTCGGGGTATTTACCGGTTATGGCAGAAATCAATTTGGCTGCTTCGCGGTTTGAAACATCCTGCCCATAAAAGACAGTGATAATATCATTTTCTTCGCTGACAATTTCATCGAGCAACTCCAATGCCACTTCATGCAGATCTTCACCGGCAGAGATTATTTTATCACTGTAAAGGCCGAGGAACTGTCCTGCTTGTATTAATACTTCTTTAACTGTCGTGTCTCTTGTTGCGTAGGTGATTAAACCGGTTTTCACCTCTTTTATACTCTGTTGCATATTTTCAATATTCTCTTCAGTGGTTAAAGAAGGGTTGAAGGTAACAAGCGCAGCCAGCCCCTCCGGAAGTGATCTTGTTTCCAGAACTTCTACATCTTTTTTGGCTAGAGCTTTAACCTGTTGGGCAACTAAAATTATATTCTTGTTGTTCGGCAGTATAATCGCTTTTTGCTGAGGCAGGTTTTCAACCGCATTAAACAGATCTTCCACATTGGGGTTCATCGTTTGGCCTCCGTAAACAATTTCATCAGCCCCCAGGCTTAAGAATATTTCACGGAATCCTTCTCCGAATGAGACCGAAATCAGGCCAGCCTCACCTTTTTCATGTGGCGATACAGAATGCATAATAAATCTGTTTTCATCAACAGGCTTGCTGCGGATTGATGTTCCTTCATGCTGATCAATCATATTATCAATCTTAATATCATGAAGAGTACCAAACTTTTGCCCTGTCTGCAGCACCAAACCGGGTGAAGCGGTATGAATATGTACTTTTGCAATTTTGTTATAATCGGCAACCAGCAGTGAGTCTCCAAGTGTTGAAAGCAAATTTTCCAGCTCATCGAAATTACCGTTTTCATTTTTAATAATTAGTTCTGTGCAGTAGGGGAATTCCAGGTCAAATGGTTCGATCTGGCCAACTGCGCTTCCAGTCGATAATTCAGACGCTTCAGTTGCTTCTTCGAGATGATTTTTTCTGTGATTTAACATGTCATTGAAGGATTTTTTCATTGCATACAGGCAGCCTTCGAAGAAAACCAGGAGCCCCAGACCTCCGGCATCAACAACTCCGGCTTCTTTGAGCGCCGGAAGCATATCTGTGGTTTTTGCCAGGGCAACCTTACCGCTATTAACTGCTTCTTCGAGGCTGTCATAAAGGTTTTTTCCTTTTCGCGCAGCTGAACGAATGCCACGGGCCATTTCACGGGATACAGTTAGTATGGTGCCTTCAACCGGTTTGGATACAGCCTTGTAAGCATAAACAACGCCATATTGAAATGCCTTGCTGAGTTCAGCCGGAGAAATATGGTCTTTTTTACGCAGACCGTGGGCTATACCTCTTAATATCTGTGAAAGGATTACACCTGAATTGCCCCGAGCGCCCAATAAGGCCTTTGAGGCGACTATTTCAGAAAGTTCCCCGATTGATTGCCCCTCATAAGCCATTGAGCCTTCCATCGCGGCTCTTAAAGTCATACTCATGTTTGTTCCTGTGTCTCCATCAGGAACAGGAAAAACATTTAAAGCATTGATTCTCTCTTTTTCGCGCTCAAAAAAGTAATTGGCGCCAAGGATCATTTTTTTAAAGTCATTGGCGTGCAGCAAATTACCCTGTTTATGTTTCGGCATAAGGTTCAATTAAGATCACCTGTTAACTTATATCGAATTTTACTATACTGAATAATAACATAATTTTATTTAACAGGCCAGCTAAGCTAAAGCTGCTTTGATCAAAGGCAATCAATATTACTTAAACATGATTACGCAGCATTAACTCTGCCGGGTGTGGTTCAAGGTAAGTCTGGTTTTGCAGGTATTCAACCTCATATTTCCGAATATAATGATTTATTAAAGTCAGCGGAACCACCAGGGGCAGGTAAAGCCGGGAGTATTTATCAATTAAGCTTAAAAGTTCTGTTTTTTCATCAGAAGTCAGTTGCTTTTTGAAATAACCCATTATATGCTGCAAAACGTTAACATTTTTTTTAACCGTCGCTTTAAGTCCCAGCGCTTCCACAAGATTCTCCTGGTAAGAACTAAAAAGTTCAGCCGGTTCAGTATTTTTACCCGCTGCTACCAGTTTGCCCATTACTGATAAGTGTTTTGTGCTGTGAGCCATAAGCTGAAGTTTGTGGCGGGCATGAAATGATATGAGTTTTTTATAGTCAGGTTTCTGGGTTAAAAAATCTTTCCAGCGTTGGTAACAGAATACCTTTTCGATAAAATTTTCTCTGAGCGGCGCATCATTCAGGCGCCCTTCTTCTTCAACAGGCAGTAAAGGGTTGGCCTTTACCACCGCTGCAGCAAACAGGCCCCGGCCGGTTTTACCAGCCATTCCAGAATTATTGTAGACTTTTACCCTGTGGAGGCCTGAACTGGGGGAGTCCTTTTTGAATATAAAAGCAGAAAGGTTTTCTTTTTCCAACTCAATCACTTTTCGTAAACAGAAATCCGTCATTCGGGAGGTGTGATCAATTCCGGTTTTTGAAGTTACCAGTCTGGGGTTTTCAGCGTTCCCCACCAGGCGCATTGTCTCGCGAGGTACCGCAAGGCCACACTCTACTTCGGGGCAGACTGGGACAAAGTCGAAATAAACTCCGAGTATGTCAGTGATGTATCGATCATGCTTATGGCCCCCATCATACCGAACCTGATTGCCCAAAAGACAGGAGCTGACACCGACGCGAATTTTTTTGTCCATGGCGCTACCTCCTTGGAAATAGATTCGACTTTTTTATCAGCATTTCCTTTAACTGCAGTTTTTATTTGAATTAAAGGTTAAGTCTGCCGCATTGTCGAAAGAAAGCAAAAATTATTTTGTTGTCAAGAAATAGGGGGCTGGTGTTGGCAATGAAAAGAGTAAGAGCCCGTAATTATGCCAGTATTTTAAAATTATTATTTATTGCCGTATCGATTTTTTACTTTTTGCCTGACGGGCTTGCAGAAGCGCGTTCCCTGGAAATCATGGAGGTTGATATTTCCGCAGAAGTACTGCCAAACGGGGATTTAAAAGTTGTTGAAAGCAGGACTATAAATTTTAACGGGCAATTCAGAGGTGCAGACCAGAAGTTATATTTTTCAGGAGTATCTTTATACAGTGAGGTGCTGATCCGGGAAGGCGACTTCTATTACACCCTTGTTAATCAGTTCCACACATCGGAACCGGGAACGTATTCTGTACAGGTTTATGGTGACGAATATTTTGTAATTGACTGGAGTTTTGATGCCTATAATGAAAAACGTACCTTTACTTTAGAATATATTGCCAGGGATGCTGTCGTAGTTCATAGTGATGTAGCCGAGCTATATTATAAGTTTATCGGAGACGAGTGGGAATTTCCGGCAAGCAGCGCATTTGTGACTTTAGGTTTGCCTGAAGGTGCCAAACAAGATGAAATCATGGCCTGGGGGCACGGACCTCAGCATGGTGAAGTAGCTCTGGAAAGTCCAAAGTTGGTATCCTGGTGGGTTGCGCCTCTGCCTGCAAATACTTATCTTGAAGGTAGAGTAGTATTTCCTGCGACCCTGGTTCCCGGTTCAAACAGATTTAGCGGTAAAGAAGCCCTGCCAGGAATATTGCGCGAAGAGCAGCGCTGGGCTGCTCAGGCAAATATTAGCCGTTTGATTAGAAAGTATCAAATTTATATTTCACTATCCCTGTTATTTGGGGTTGCACTAATTTTGATCAGAATGTGGAAAGGTGCTTTAAATCGTAACAATGCATATAATGGGGATTACTACCGGGAACTACCCGGGGACTATTCTCCCGCTGCAGCAGGGTATCTCTGGAACAAAAAAAGATTCCACACCAGTTACCTGACAGCTCATATATTAAATCTTTCCCGTCTGCGTCACATTGGAATTGAAGAAATACCGGGCATAGAAGATTTCAGGTTGGTTGAAAAAAAAAGCGAAGTAATGCTATCGCCCCTTGATGCTCTTATCACGGAATTTATTTTTGGTAAAGTTTATCCCTACTTTGTGCCGAATGATCAGCAACAAGGTGAAGGCAGTCAGCGGGCAGTATTATTCAGGCAAATTGAGGAATATGCCAAAGAAAATCCAAAGGAATTCCACAGTTTTTATAGTTCATGGACCGGAGCAGCATTAAAAGATGGTGAAAAGAAGAATTTTTTCAAAGAACATACTTCCTGGGGATGGGGATGCCTGCCCCTGGTTTTAGTGATAATATTAGCGCTTTTAACATTAATCTGGTGGGAATTATATTTAGTTGGAACGGTCTTACTTTCAGCGCCATTTATTCTATTTTTTGCTTCGCCAAATACATACTATACTGAGTTTGGCGCTGATCAGCTGTTGAAATGGCAGGCTTTTCGAAAATTCTTATTGCACTTTTCAAGTATGGATCGCTCCACTGTTCCTTCTCTTGTCATCTGGGAACATTACCTTGTGTACGCAGTTATTCTTGATGTGGCCAGACAGGTAACAGACCAGTTGGCTCTTGTTTTCCCCCGGCCTGAAGCTGAACCTGCTTTCAGCCAGACTAGCTGGTCTTCATTGGGCACCGCGCAAAGCATGGCGGTTATGCACAGCATGAATAGAATGACAAATAATCTTAACAATACAATCGTGGGCGCTACAAGTTCTGCAAATAAAGCAATCGCTGCTGCTTCTTCAACTTCCGGATCAGCCTCTTCAGGCGGTTTTTCTTCAGGAGGCGGCGGAGGCGGCGGTTTCTCCGGTGGTGGGGGTGGCGGTTTTGGTGGCGGCGGAGGCGGTTTCCGTTGAGATATTTTAAATCTTTTAATTTTAGAAATCATCAGGACACAGTTTGGTATTTCATGTAGTGTCATGAAAATAATTTGGAACCGGTAAGATGATATAATTGTCTTATCTGGCAGAGCGATTTTTTAGGAGGTTTGTGTACTATGATAAAGAGGACAAAGGAACATTTTCGGTTAATGGTTATTATCATCACTGCGGTGATCTTTTTGGCCGGGTGTGGTTCAACAGCCACTGATTCAGATCAACAAGTGGTTCTTGAAGGAGTAGGAATACTGACCGGCCAGATTGACAGTCAATCGGTTGAAATTGAGATTAACGGACAATACCGTGCTTTTGCCCTGGGTGAGGGTGTCAGCATAGAAGGGATAGCAGATGGTTCAACTATAGCATTTACATATATAGAAGAAGAAGCAAGACCTGTTCTTCTTTCGATTGAAATTTTAGAGTCAGCGGCCGAGTCATTGACCGGAGAAGGGATCTTTAGTGGTCAGATTGATAGCAATTCAGTTGAGATAGAGGTGGATGGTGAGCCTAAAGCATTTGCCGTTGCGCCTGAAGTTTCACTTGCTAATCTGGAAAGTGGGTCGAGAATTGAATTTACCTACAGGGAAGAAGAATTCAGGCCTTTATTAATCTCGATTGATTCTGTAGAGCAACCTGTGGGTGATACGGCAGCATTTTTAGTTGGTGAAGGTGTATTTGTCGGACAGATCGATCCCCAGTCGGTTGAAATTAAAATAAACAGGGCTTTTATGCTGGCGGATGATATAAATGTTGAAGGTATAGATGACGGTTCTCTGGTCGCTTTTTCATTCCTGGAATCGGGGCAGAGGGCAGTGATCGAGTCGATTAGGGCAGTTGAGGAACCGGTTGAAGGTGAAGTAATGCATGGGATCCTTGTTGGCCAAATTGACAGTCAGTCTGTGGAAATAGAATACTATCAGGCATTTGCCATAGGTGAGGCTGATTTGGATGGTTTGACAGATGGCTCCGACGTTACCTTTACATATAAACCGGGTGAATACAGACCTGTTTTATTGTCAATTACCTCCCGATGAAGCAGTTTATGATTACAAGATGGATAGTGAGAACTCACCTGGAATTTTGAAAATGATCACCACTGCCAGTTCGGCAGTGGTGGTATTTTTCTTGTTATGCCTGTCTGTTCTCTTTATCCTCTTGTTTTACAGATGCAGAACATGGTAATATAAACAAGTGCTTTAAATTGCTTTTTGAGTTCGTCTTTTCGTTCAACCCTGTACGAAGCTTAATTAAGTTAATATGTATGAGAGATTAAAAAATCGAAGCGGGTTGAGATTATTGTTTTGAGAGGGGTATCGTAATGGTAGATTGCAAGTCCTGTAATATGTCTTATGATGAAAAAGAATTTAATGTCTGCCCTTACTGTGGCGAAGAACCTGAAGTTAAAACTGCAGATAAGGAAACAGCTAAAGATTTACCGACAGTCACAGAGGCGGATAAAACAGAAGACAAATCCGCTGAGGGGAAACCTGATAAAACCAAATCAGCAGGTGGCCGGTTAAAGTTTATTATTATCGGTGTGGTTGTTCTTGCAGTGCTCGGTGCAATTATATTTGCCCTCTTTTCTTTCGGTGGTTCTTCTGTAACTGTTCCTGATAAGTATGCAACAATACAGGAAGCTATTGATGCTGCTGAAGAAGGCGATGTGATTATCGTAGATGTAGGGGTCTACAGGGAGAGTATTGATTTCAGGGGTAAAAATATTACCCTTCAGAGCACTGATCCTGATGATCCTGCTATAGTTTCTGAAACCATTATAGACGGTGGAGGCAGTGGAACTGTTGTTTCCTTCAGGAGTGGAGAAACTGAGGAAGCGGTAATAAGCGGTTTTACCATTACCCGCGGAAGCGGTGTACTGGTATCTGGAGGCAGTTCACCGCTTATCGAGAAATGTATCATTGAGGATAACACGGCTGAATTCGGAGCCGGCATTGCTGTTTTTGATTCTTCGCCCACCATACGGGATAACCTTATTACCGGCAATTCTGGATTCCTCGGAGGAGGTCTCTTTATTGAGGAATCTTCACCACTGGTGCAGGATAACACTATAACCGGCAACAGGGCTGAAATGGGCAGCGGCATGGTAATTATCTCCAATTCATCGCCAAATGTTATTGATAACGTTATCGCGGACAATACAGCTGCCAGGCTTGGAGGCGGTATCGTCGTGGCTGTTAATTCAACGCCGGTTATCAGGGACAATGTAATCACTGCCAACCGGGCTGAACGTAACGGCGGAGGTTTGTTGATTGAAGAGTCTGAACCTGTTGTTGAGAATAATAACATCTCGCGTAACAGGGCGGCTAATGGCGGTGGAATATTTATCGTTAATTCGCTTACTGCAAATCTCATTATCAAGGGCAACCATGTAGTAGACAACCTTGCATACATCGCAGGCGGAGGTCTGTATATGGAAGGCTCATCTCCTTTGGTGGAGGATAACGAGTTCATTAACAACATCTCTGAATATTTGGGTGGAGCAGCCGCTGTTTATAATTCTTCCCCCATATTTATACGCAACCTTTTTGAAAATAATCAGGCGCAGGATGTGAGTGGCGGGGGCGCAATATGGGCCTCAGCAGACTCAAATCTTGTCATCAATGATCCCGATGATAACAGGTATATGCAGAATATGCCCGATGATCTGTTTCAGGAGTAAACTAGCTTAAATTTAAGTATGTGGAAAGTGGAAAGGAGCATCCTATAATGTCAGAAAAAAACGGAGCTGGCTCCGGTAAATTAAAGTTTATTATAATAGGTGTTTTAGTATTAGCTATTGCCGTGGTGGGAGTACTCTTTTTATATAATCCCAACCTGGCTGTCCCCGGTAAATACAGAACTATACAGTCGGCAATTGAAGCGGCCAAAGATGGCGATGTTATCGTTGTCGAGCCGGGAGTTTATTACGAACGAATTGATTTTATGGGTAAAAACATCACAATCCGCAGCACTGATCCTGAAGATCCCGGTGTCGTGGCAGAAACGATTATCGATGGGCGCAGGAGAGGTTCTGTCGTTACATTTACAAGTGGCGAAGGTTCCGGCGCAGTTCTCGAGGGTTTTACAATTACAGGAGGGGTTGGCACTTTTCAAACGCTTACTCACGATTATGAAGGTGAGGAAGTCGTTAACGAGGGCTATTACGGTGGAGGAATTCTAATTACCGGGGGCAGTTCACCCACAATCAGGAATAATGTTATCACCAATAATGGCGTTGATCTTGACGGTGGCGGCATTGCAATCCAGGATAATTCCAACCCGACTGTTACAAACAATAGAATCGACGGCAATAGCGCCTTTAACGGAGGTGCCATTGCTATCTGGCAATCAAACCCAATTATAGAAAATAATGAGTTAAGCAATAACCGGGCTAACTATCTCGGCGGGGCAATCCTTGTCGATTTTGAATCATCTCCATCAGTAAGCAGTAATGATATCCATAATAACGGGTCTACCAGTGGTGGCGGAATTGCAGTCTGGTATGCCGATCCGTTAATATCTGCCAATAAGATCCATAATAATTCGGCTATATGGTATGGTGGAGGTCTGGCTGTATTTGATGCTTCCCCGACAATTGACAGCAACGAGATATCCAGGAATTCAGCCACAAACAATGGTGGAGGTATTGCCGTGGCTGAGAATTCATCTCCGCTCATAAGCAACAATAACATCAACAGGAACTATACAGATGAAAATGGGGGTGGAATAGCGGTTATTGAAAATTCATCGCCGATAATATCCGATAACACAATATCGGATAATGCAGTTTTATTCGGTGGTGGTGGTATATATGTAGGAGATTCTTCTGTTGAAATCAGCGGAACCAACATAACAGGGAACCTTGTTCAGCAGGATGGCGGCGGAATCGCTGCAGTTGCCGGATCGACAATATTTATCATCAATTCAATCATTGACGATAATGCTGCCGGCAGGGCTGGAGGCGGGCTAGTCATCGGTGATGGTTCAAGCGCTACAATTGAGGAAACTACCATTTCTGATAACAGCGCATCTACCGGAGGTGGACTGATTGTTCAAAGATCCGGCCTTGTTCTTAAGATGAGTACAATCAGTGATAATGAGGCACAGTCGGGTTCCGGAGGCGGTATCCTCATGGTTGTAAATTCTCAGGGCGAAATAGAAAACACAAACTTTTCTGGTAATATTGCCTTTGAGTTCGGTGGCGGCGTGGTTGTTTTCGATGAATCGACAGTAATTCTGAGGAATAATGATTTCATCGCTAATGAGGCGCAAATGGGCGGAGCCTACATCGGTTTCGGTGATGCCAGCATTGATTTAAGCGATCCTGATAATAACACCTACAGCGGTAACATTCCTGAAGATGTAGAGCCCGTTGTAGATGAATCTGAAGTAGAAGAAGAGTAAGAACCGCAGTTTATAATAGTTTAATAGTGGGGCCGCCTGGCATCAGTCTTTGATAAACAGATGGCCCCATGTTTCTGTGATTGTTCTTTGGGCAGCAAAAGAAGTTATATCACTGTGATCAAGAGGTGGTGATACTTCAACAACATCCATCCCGACCAACGGTAATGATGAAAACCTTTCAAGAAGTGAGAGCAAAGTTCTTGTTGAAAAACCTCCGGGTTTTGGTGTGCCAGTACCCGGGGCGTAGGCGGGATCCAGGAAATCTATATCAATCGTAAGGTAGACAGCGGAGCATTTTTTTAATCCCGCAATTACCTTTTCAGCGGTTTTATCGACGCCAACGTTGTCCATCTCGGTGGCAGTAATGATATTGGCTTTTTTGCCACTTAAAAAGTCAAGCTCCTGCTGTTCAAAGGAACGGATCCCGACAAACCAGACCTGCTCAATGGGCAGGTTGTTTTTTTCCAGAACGCGCCGGTGAGTGCTGCCGTGCGATAGCAAGTTCCCACCTAATTCATGGCACAGATCCAGATGCGCGTCCAGGTGGATTACGCCCAGACTATCACCCCAGATGCCTGCTGCTGCGTTCAGCAGGGGAATGGTAACGGAATGATCACC